>DASQTE010000420.1:0-19794 GCA_035642035.1 Blastococcus sp. | reverse complement strand
GGCGGTAGTACGCGGGAGCGCCGAGCAGGGCGGCGAGCCTCTCCCCGGCCGCCTCGGCCACCGCGAGCAGCGAGTGCACCAGGACGGTGCCGATCCCGGTGCCCTGGTCCTCCGGCCGCACGCCGAGCGGACCGATGCCGAGGGCCGGGACGCCGAGCGGCTCGAGCCACGCCCGGGTCGCCAGTACGTGGCCGACGACGACCTGGTCCTCACCCGGCAGGCCGCGGACGGCGACCAGCGACAGGTGCGGGAGGAACCCGACGTCCCGGCGCAGCTCGTCGGTCAGCCGGGCCTCGACGACCTCCTCCTGGCGGTCGGCGGCCCGGCGGCTGAAGGCCGCCCGGTGCAGCGCCTGGACGGCGTCGTGATCAGCGAGTTCCTCCCGTCGGACGTGCACCGGGGCAGTGTGACCGGGGCCCGGGCCCCCGCGCACCGGTTCAGGGCGCGGGCTCGTTCATCGCCGAGATCATGATGAGGTTGCCGCAGGTGTCGTCGAGGACGGCGGTCGTCACCGGGCCCATCGACGCCGGCTCCTGGGTGAACCGCACGCCCAGCCCCTTCAGGCGCTCGAACTCCGCGTGCACGTCGTCGACGGCGAAGGACGTGAACGGGATGCCGTCGGCGACCAGCGCCTCCTTGAGCGGCCGGGCGGCGGGGTGCGCGTCGGGCTCCAGCAGGAGCTCCACGCCGTCGGGTGCCTCCGGGCTGACGACGGTCAGCCACCGGTACTCCCCGGTCGGGACGTCGGTCTTCTTCACGAAGCCGAGCACATCGGTGTAGAAGCTCAGCGCCTTCGCCTGGTCGTCCACCCAGACGCTGGCCAGGTTGATCCGCATGGCAGTACTCCTCAGTCGCTGGGCAGGCGCCAGCGGTCGGTGATGGTCCTGAGCGGTGAGGTGTCCAGGTCGTGGAACTTGTAGCGACCCTCCCGGCGGGTCCGCACGAGGCCCGCGGCCTCGAGGACGTCCAGGTGCTGGGAGACCGCCTGCCGCGACGAGGTGGACCCGTGCTTGCTGATCAGCCGGGTGCACAGCTCGAACAGGGTCTGGCCGCTCCGCTCCTGGAGTTCGTCGAGGATCGCGCGCCGGGTCGGGTCCGCGAGGGCCTTGAACACGTCGCCCACGGGGACACCATAGGCAAGTATTCGCTTGCCTGACAAGGGCGAGGGCCGCGGACGGTCCGCCGCGTGCCGTCCGAGGTCAGGTGAGCAGCCGGAGGACGCCCTGCGGCCTCTGGTCGGCCTGCGCGAGCAGCGCGCTCCCGGCCTGGACGAGCAGCTGGTTCCGCGTCAGGTCGGTCATCTCCATCGCCGTGTCGGCGTCCCGGATCCGCGAGTACGCCGCGGCCGCGTTCTCGGACGCCACGCCAGCCGGGCGAGCGTGTGCTCCGGATGTTGACCCGAATCGACGGTCGGTCAGGGGCAACGCGGAAGATGGGCGCGTGGGAACCGACGTCCGTGCCGTGTCCGAGGTCCGTGCCGTCTCCGTGGTCGACGACGCCCTGCGCCAGGAGCTGCTGACCTGCTGGACCGACGTCTCCAACGCCGGCGGCGCCGTGGGGTTCGTGCCCCCGGTGACCGGGGACGACGTCGTACCCCTGCTCGACAAGCTGCTCGAGGGGATCGCCTCCGGGCGGGACGTGCTCGCGCTGCTGACCGTGGACGGGCGCACCGCCGGGTTCGCCAGCCTCGTCGGCTCGCTGAGCCCGCTGCGCCGGCACTGGGGCACGGTGCTGCGCGTGCAGGTGCACCCCTCCCGGCAGGGGCACGGGCTGGGGCGCGTGCTCATGGACGGCGTGCACCGCATCGCCCGCGACCGCGGCTGGGAGTTCCTGCACCTCACCGCGCGCGGGGGCACGGGCGTCGACGGCTTCTACCGGGGCCTGGGCTACGTGGAGGTCGGCCGGCTGCCGGGCGCCATCCGGGTCGCGCCGGGGGACGACCGCGACGAGATCGTCATGGCCTGCCGCCTGTGACGGACGGCGACGGCGGCCCTGGCAGGCTGGGCGCCATGTCAGCTCCCGTCCCCTCCGGCTCCCGCGACGCCCGCCGCGAGCGGCTCGTCGGCCTCCTCGTGCTCGGCGTGGCCCTCGTCCTGCTGGTGTCGTCGGTGACCTGGTTCGCCAGCGATCGGGCGCTCGTCGGCGTCGGCCAGCTGGTCCTCGGGGTCGTGCTGGCCGTGATCGGCGGCTTCCTGGTGCGCAGGTCCGGGCGGACCTGAGCCTCGCGAGCCGCGCCCCTGGTTGCCCGCCTGGGTGACCGGCACCACACTCGCCTCGACGCCCGCGGGGCGGTGGACGGAGGACCGGTGGAGCTCGACAAGCAGGAGCTGGTGCGGGTGCTGCGCACCCAGGGCGACAACGACACGGCCGACAAGGCGGAGCAGAGCCTGCCGGACCGGATCGACACCGACCGGGACGGCGACGCGCTCGACGCGCTGGGCCTGGACCGGACCCAGCTGATGGCGAAGCTGGCCGCCGGCGGATTCGGGGGCACGGTCGCGCCCTGACGGCGGTCAGCGGGCGCGCAGGGCGGCCCCCAGGTCGACGGCCAGATCGAGGAAGTGCACGACGACGTCCGGCTCGACGTCGCCCTCGTCGCGGAACTCGAGCGTGCGCACCTGCCGGCCGGTGCCCGAGAGCCGTCCCCCCGGGTCCGGCAGCCGCGCGCCGTGCTCGAACACGAGCTGGACGCGATCCGCCCCGGGGAAGATCGCGCACACGAAGCCGGCGCGGGGGTCCCGGTAGTTGATCGAGTGCCAGCCCGTCCGCACGCGCTCCTCGAGCTGCGGGTGCGCGGTGAGCAGGGTCGACCGGACCCGCTGGGCGGTGGTGGCCACCGCGTCGGGGTGTTCGGCGAGCAACTGCTCGACGCCCGGGTCCCTCGGCATGGCCGCAACCATGCCGAGGGGGTACGACAGGACGGTCTAGCCGCGGTAGGGGCGCTCCCGGGCGAGCTCCTCCTTGGCGACACCGCGGATGTGCACGGCGTCGGGGCCGTCGACGATCCGCAGCGTGCGGGCGCTGGCGTAGAAGCGGGCCAGGATGGTGTCGTTGCTGACGCCGGCGCCGCCGTGCACCTGGATGGCACGGTCGATGACGTCGAGGGCGACCTTGGGCGCGGCCACCTTGATCGCGGAGATCTCGGTGCGCGCGCCCTTGGCCCCGAACTTGTCGATCAGGTCCGCCGTCTTCAGCACGTACAGGCGGGCCTGGTCGATCTCGATGCGGGAGAGCGCGATGGCCTCGCGGACGGTCCCCTGCTCGGCGAGCGGGCGGCCGAAGGCCACCCGGTTCTGGGTGCGCTCGACCATGAGCGCGAGCGCCCGCTCGGCCATGCCGATGGCGCGCATGCAGTGGTGGATGCGGCCGGGGCCGAGACGGGCCTGAGCGATCATGAAGCCGTCGCCCTCGCCGGCCAGGATGTTGGACGCCGGTACCCGCACATCGGTGAAGCGCAGCTCCGAGTGGCCGTGCTGGTCCTGGTACCCGAAGACCGGCAGGTGCCGGATGATCTCCAGCCCGGGGGTGTCGCGCGGGACCAGGACCATCGACTGCTGCCGGTGCGGGGCGCCGTCGGGGTCGGTCTTCCCCATGACGATGAAGATCTGGCAGCGCTCGTCGGCGGCGCCCGATGTCCACCACTTGCGGCCGTTGATGACGTACTCGTCGCCGTCGCGGACGATCGATGTCTGGATGTTGCGGGCGTCCGACGACGCGACGTCCGGTTCGGTCATCGCGAAGCCGGAGCGGATCTCCCCTTCGAGGAGCGGCTCCAGCCAGCGCTGCTTCTGCTCGTCCGTCCCGAACAACATGAGCGTCTCCATGTTGCCGGTGTCGGGTGCGCCGACGTTCATCGCCTCGGGGGCGATGGTCGGCGACCAGCCGGTGATCTCGGCGACCGAGGCGTACTCGAGGTTCGACAACCCGCCCAGCTCGTGGTGAAAGAGGTTCCAGAGCCCGCGCTTGCGGGCCTCTGCCTTCAGCTCCTCGAGGACCGGCGGGTGCTCGTGGTTGTCGTGCCCGCGCTCAGCGCGCCAGGCGTCGTAGACGGGCTCGGCGGGGAACACGTGCTCGCGCATGAAGTCCCACGCACGCGCGCAGACGTCCTCGGCCTTGGCGGAGAGAGCGAAGTCCATGTCCGCAAGGTAACGGCGGACGTGACCGGCGTCGCATCGGGGGTCACTGCGCGCCGGGCGCCGTCCGGTCGGTGGCGCACATCCAGCAGACGACGAGCGGCGAGGCGATCGCCAGCAGCATCGCGACCACCCCGACGGCGACCGTAGGGGGCACCATGAGGCCGAGGGTGAGGAGCACCGGCACGGTCACCACGAGGAGGAAGATCGTCCGTCCGTGCCGCGGGCGGGACTCCGGCGGGCTCCCGTCGAGCAAGGCCGCGAGCCGGGGGTCGTCACGGGCCAGGTCCTCGGCCAGCCGGCGCAGGACCGGGTCGTCGTCGGGGTGCTGGGTCGGGTCCCTGCCGTCGCCGGTGTACTGGTCCATCTCGGCCCCCCTCGGGGTTCCGCCCGTGCACCGGAGTCTCCTCCTCGGGCGCACGGCAGGGAAGACGCCGAGAGCCGGGTCCCGGCCTCCCGGAGGAGGTCAGGACCCGGCTCTGCGGGTGTCCGGCCGGTTCGGCCGGCGCGGTGTCAGCGGCGGGTGCCGATCGCGCTCCGCACCGGCAGGAGTGCGATCACCAGACCCACGAGGGCGGTGAGGATGTGCAGGACGTTGTCAGCGGCGTTGATGCTGAGGAAGTCCCACTCCTCGTTGATGGCGAGCAGGCCGTAGACGAACGCGGCGCCGTAGCCCACCGCGAGCAGCCAGCCGTAGGTGCGGGCGCCGGCCAGCGTGCGGCTCAGCACGAGCCCGGCGACACCGATCAGGATGTGCACGACGTTGTGCATGCCGTTGATCTCGAAGCCCAGCAGCGTCTCGCCGGTGTCGTGGGCGAAGAAGTCGTCGAAGCCGGTGATGAAGAAGCCGACGATCCCCACCAGCAGGTAGATGGCGCCGAACGCCAGACCCAGGATCTCGGGGACGGTCTTGCCCCGGCCTGCGTTGTTGCGTCCGATTCCGGCCATGGTGTCCTCCCGAATGTGAGCCCACCGGGGTCCCGGCGGGGGTTGTCGTTCCGGTACCCCCGACCGAATGGGGCGTAACGGATCTGCCCCGTCCGGGGGACCGTCGTTGCCGAATCGTCACCGGCGTCGCGGCCGCCCGGAAGGGGCGCCGGGAGGTGTTCGCACGCCGGCCACCGGCCGGTTCAGCCGAGCGTCGACCGGGTCCTGCGGACGACGAACGGGCCGATCGCGAGCAGGTCCACCGGGGCGGACCCGAAGCACTCGAGCGCGTCCCGCGGGTCGTCGACCATCGGCCGTCCCGCGGTGTTGAGGCTGGTGTTCACCACGATCGGCAGGCCGGTGCGCCGCTCGAAGCACTCGAGCATGCGGGCCACCAGGGGTTCCTCGGCGCTGTCGACGGTCTGGATGCGCGCCGTCCCGTCGACGTGGGTGACCGTCGGGATGCGGTCACGCCACTCGGGGGCGACGTCGTGGACGAACAGCATGTAGCGCGACGGGATCGGGCCACGGCTGAAGATGTCGGACGCCCGCTCGGCGAGCACCATCGGTGCGACCGGGCGGAACTGCTCCCGGCCCTTCACGTTGTTCATCCGCTCCAGGTTGGCCTCGTACCCGGGGTGGGCCAGCAGCGAGCGGTGGCCCAGCGCGCGCGGGCCGTACTCGCTGCGGCCCTGGAACCACGCGACGATCCCGTTGTCCGCCAGCACCTCCGCAACGGCGTCCGCGACGTCGCGCGGACGCTCGTACTCGACGGCCGCCGTCCTCAGGTACTGCTCGATCTCGTCGTCGGACCAGCCGCGGCCGAGGTCGGCGCCGGGCATCGGCTCGGTCCCCTCCCCGAGCTCGCGCGCCACGTGCAGGGCGCTGCCGAGCGCGGTGCCGGCGTCGCCGGCGGCCGGCTGCACCCAGACCTCCTCGAACGGGGTCTCGGCGAAGATGCGGGTGTTGGCGACGCAGTTGAGCGCCACGCCGCCGGCGAGGGTGAGGGTGCGGTCGCCGGTGCGCTCGTGCAGCCAGCGGGCGAGGTCGACGAGCACCTCCTCCACGCGCTGCTGGACGCTGGCGGCGAGGTCGGCGTGGTCCTGGGTCCAGTCGTCGCCCTTGGTCAGCCGGGGGGCGAACTCGGAGAAGTCGATCTTCGGCGTCCGGAAGCCGCCGTCGTCGGTGGTCACCACGAGCTCGGACAGCTCCCCGAGGAAGCGGGGCTTGCCGTACGAGGCCATCGCCATGACCTTGAACTCGTCGCTGCTGCGCAGGAAGCCCAGGTGGTCGGTGAGGTCCTCGTAGAGCAGGCCGATGGAGTGCGGCAGTGCCTGCCCGGCCAGGACCTCGAGCCGCCCGTCGACGTAGCGCCCGGCCAGGTGGCTGTGCGCCTCCCCGCGACCGTCGAGCACCAGGACCGCGTTGCTCATTGTGGGCGCCGCCAGGCCGGCGGACGCGGCGTGCGCGACGTGGTGCTTCACGAAGCGCACCTTGGCGGGGTCGAGGCCCGGTAGCGCGTCGGCCAGGAAACGCGGCGCCTGCTCCGCGTACATCTTGCGCATGACGTCGCCCTCGTCGAAGAGGCCCGACTCCTCGGGCGTCCCCATGAGGGCGGGGTCGAAGGAGTAGCCGACCGCGTCGAGCTCCTCCGGGGAGAGGCCGGCCTCCGCCAGGCACCAGGCCGCCGACAGCTCGGGCAGCTCCCAGGCGCTCCAGGGCAGGGGGCGCTTGCCGTGCTTGCGCCGGCTGAACCGCTCCTCCTCCGCGGCGGCCACCACCTTCCCGTCGACGACGAGCGCCGCCGCCGGGTCGTGGTAGATCGCGTTGATGCCCAGGACCTTCACGGTGCTGCTCCTCCCGGCCGGGCAGGGTCGACGGGGTGCCCGGGCGCTGTGGCGATCATCAGGTGGTCGTGCGGGTCGCGCAGATCGAGGTCAGCCGCGTTTCCGCAGCAGGCCGTGCTCGGTGACGGCGGCCAGTCCGAGGGTCTTGTAGCCCACCTCGTCGAACAGCACGGTGATCCGGTCGTCCTCGACGCGCATGACCACGCCGGCGCCCCACTCGGTGTGCTCGACCGGGGCCTCGACCGGGAACGGGGTGTGGGCGCGGGCCTGGACGGCTGCGGCGCGCTCCTCGTCCGTGCCGGTGCAGGTGTCGCTGTCGCAGTTGCCGCAGGGCTCGTCGAGCTGCTCGCCGAAGTAGCCGAGCAGGAACTGCCGTCGGCAGTCCGTGGTCTCGGCGTAGCCGCGCATCATCTCGACGCGGCTCTGGTCGACGCGTTCGTGGTGCTCCGCGAGCTCGCGCGCCGCCGCCGCGGCCTCCCCCGGGGGCGGTGCGCCCTCGGCCGGGTGCGCGGTGCCGTCGTCGTCGAGGACGACGGCCGACACCTGCTCGAGCAGGTTGAGGTCGCGGGCCAGCGGGGTGGACGCCCGGCCGGTCTCCTCCCGCAGGTCCTCGACGTCGACGCCGTCCTCGATGCCGGCCGCGGCCGCGGCCTGGACGAGCCCGGCGACCTGCTGGAGCTCCTCCTCGGCGGGCGTCCCGGCGGCGAAGAACCGCCGGATGCCCAGGTCCTCCTGCCGGTAGACCAGCACCGCCAGGGCGGGCTTGCCGTCGCGGCCTGCCCGGCCGATCTCCTGGTAGTAGCTGTCGACGGAGTCCGCCGGCTCGGCGTGGATGACGAAGCGGGTGTCGGGCTTGTCGATGCCCATGCCGAACGCGGTGGTCGCGACGACGACGTCCAGCTCGTCGTCCATCCAGGCCCGCTGGGCCTCCTCGCGATCGCCTTTGTTGAGACCCGCGTGGTAGTGCCGGGCCCGCAGGCCGCGGTCGGCCAGCTGCTCCGCGACCTCCTCGGTGCCGCGCCGGGTGGCGCTGTAGACGATGCCCGGGCCGCGGCCCTCGCCGATCTCGGCCAGCACGCGGTCGAGCACGCCCAGCTCCTTGCCGCGCGCATCGGCGTGGCGGTCGACCTCGAGGCGGATCTCGGGCCGGTCGAAGCCGGCGACCACGATCTCGGGGTCGCGCATCTCCAGCCGCTCGACGATCTCCGCGCGGACCGGGGGCGCCGCCGTCGCGGTGAGCGCCAGCACCGTCGGGTGGCCGAGCTGCTCGATGACGCCACCGAGGCGCAGGTAGTCGGGTCGGAAGTCGTGGCCCCAGGCGGAGACGCAGTGCGCCTCGTCGACCACGAACAGGGCCGGCTTCGCCTCGCCGATCGCCTCGACGACGTCCGGCCTGGCCAGCTGCTCTGGCGCGAGGAAGACGAAGCGGACCGTTCCGTCCAGGAGGCTCTCGAGCACCTGGCGGTGGTCGCCGGCCGACAGGGTGGAGTTGAGCTGGGCCGCGCGGCCGGCGTGGTCCTCGATCTCGGCCAGCCGGTCCACCTGGTCGCGCTGGAGGGCGATCAGGGGGGAGACGACCACGACCGGGCCGTCGAGCAGCGGCCCGGCGACCTGGTAGACCGCCGTCTTCCCGGCCCCGGACGGGAGGACGGCGAGGGTGTCGCGCCCGCCGACGACGGCCTGCATCGCCGCCTCCTGGCCGGGGCGGAACTCCTCGAAGCCGAGGACGTCGCGGGCGAACTCGCGGATCCGGCGGGTGCGGACCGACTTCGACCCGCCCGCTGCGTTACCGGCGGTGTCGTCGTCCCTGGGGGCTGCAGGAGGCACCGGCTCCCTCTCCCCGGCCGGCGCCCGCGGCAAACGGTGCCGAGGCTCACGCGTCGTCCCGGCGGTCGGGCGTCCCGGGAGGCAGGTCGGGCGTCCCGGCGTTCCCGCGGGAACGCCGGATCAGGTCCGCAGCACGTCCCCGGCCTCACGACGGCGGACGAGGTCGCGGTTGCCCATGAGGACACCGATCGCGTACGCCATGTCCAGCCGGTCGTTGCGGACCTCCGCCGAGGCGGGTCGGTCGGGTGCGCCGTCCGGGAAGAGGATCCGGTCGAGCCGGCTGCTCTCGCGTGCCGCGGACACGGCGGCGACGGGGGTGCTCGGTCGGGGCCGTCGGCCGCCGCCTCGCCCGGCCGGTCGGCCGGATGCCCGGACCCTCCGCGGACAGGGAGGGGTAGGACGTCGGGTGAGCAGGCGGGGCCGCGGTTCGGCCGCCTCCGACCCCGGCGTCTTTCCCGGCGGCGTCGCCGGGCGCCGTCCGACGGTCCCGTCGATGGGGTGGACGCCGGCGTACGGGTCCTCGCCGCTGCGCGGGTCGGTCGGCGAGCCGTGCAGCCCGGTGGCGAAGGCGGCGTCGGCGCCGCCCCAGACCCGGTGGCCGTCGGCGTCCGTGACGACCAGTCGGCCGTCGCGGCGGCTGACGACCAGGTCGTGCTCGTGCACGAGGCCGTGGTCGGCGTCGCAGAGCAGCACCATGCCGTCCACGTCGGTGCGGCCGCCGAAGATCCAGTGCCGCATGTGGTGGGCGTGGAGGCGCTCGATGCGGGTCTCGGGACAGCCGGGGCGCGCGCATCCGCCGTCGCGACGCAGCAACGCCCGGCGCTGACCCTTGGTCGCGCGGCGTCGGCGCCTGCCCAGTGCCAGCGGTTCGCGGCCCTGCTCGATCATCGCCACGACCGACGCCTCGCACAGCATGCGGCGCGCCTGGGCGCCCGTGATCGACGGGCCGCCCTCGTAGTGCGCGCGCCCGGCGGCGGTGTCGTCGGCGAGGACGGCCGCGTCGACGTGCACGACGACCTCGCGCCGGGGCGGGTCCCCGGGCCGGCGGTCCAGGTCGGCGCGCGTCGCCACGAGTTCGCTCAGGGCGGCGATCCGGCGGGCGGCGGTGCGCTCGCGGACCAGTCCGACGGCCGCGTCGTCGGCGCACCGCTCCGCGACGTCGGCGTCCACCGTGCCGCCGGCATCGCGGATCTCGGTATGGCGGGCCGCGGCCTTCGTCGCCTGGGCGCGCTCGCGGCGGGCATCCCGCTCGGCCACGGAGTCGATCGCGGTCATGAGCTCCGCGCCGCGGTCGGCCGGCATGCGGATCTTGAGCGTGAGGAAGCCGTCGTCGTCGTACCAGTGCTCGAACGACCCCTGGTCGACCCGGGTGTGCCGGGCGTCCGCGCCGTCGGCCGTGTCGTCGACCCGGCGCCACTCGCGGCAGAACCGTTCGGTCTGGGAGGCCGTCGCCGACAGGGCGAACTCCACCAGCGCGGCCTCGCAGTCGGGTGCGGCGATCCGGGTCAGGGCGCGGACCTTCGAGTAGGACAGCCGCCCAGCGGCGAAGGCGGCCTCGATCCTGGGGAGTCCGCGCAGGGCCCGTGCCACGCGGACGTGCTCCCGCGCCGCGCCGGGCCCCAGCCCGCACTGCCAGGCCAGCCAGTGGGCGCACGAGTGGATGCCCACGCCGTGCCAGCCGCCGCGCGCGTCGAACTCCGCGACCAGCCGTAGCCAGGACGCCGTCGCCGCGGCCAGCCGTACCGCGCCGGCGGTGATCGCCGACGCCAGCTCCGCCAGCGGAGCTCCACCATCGTTCTCGCTCGAACTCATGTTCGGACACTAGGACGAGCCACCGACATTTCCGCTGGTCACAGGGGTGGACGTTCCCGCGGAAACGTCTCACCGGAGGGTGGGACGGCCTCGTCGGAGCGAGGGAGGAGTTTCCGCGGGAACGTCGGGGCGGTCGCCGAGGGCCGGCGTCAGTCCAGGCGAGGACGTGTCGACGGAGGACGGGAGCGGTCTCCGCCCGAGCGAGGAAGGCGTTCCCGCGGGAACGTCGGGGTGGTCGCCGAGAGCCGGCGTCAGTCCAGGGAGGAGCGGCGCGGGCCGACGTCGGCACGCTCGGCCGCCGACCGCCCGGCGTACCAGCCGCCGGCATCGACCGATCCGCGGGTCCGGCTCGACCGCACGCGCGGGAACAGGTCGGCGACGGCGGACTCGACCGCCTCCCGCCGGGAGCGCAGCACGGGCAGCAGGTCGACGCCGCGTTCCGAGGACGCCTCGGCCGTGGCCCGCTGCCGGGCGGACTGCAGCCGCTCCCCGATCCGGTGCGCGTACCCGAGCAGGAACGCCCGCCGGAAGGTCCGGGACGACGAGCCTCCACGGCCGACCTGGCGCTCGGCCATGGAGAGCGCCTGGGCGACCTGCAGCAGCAGCGAGGTGAACATCAGCTCGACCGCGTCGAGATCGGCCCGGCCGCCGACCAGGTTGGCGATCCCCAGCCGCTGGTACCAGACCAGGCGGACGTCGTTGGCCTCGGCGACCGCCGCCAGCAGCTGCATCTTGGCGCGTACATAGGGGTCGGCCACGTGCACGCGGCGGGTGCCCACGTCGCCCCCGGACGGGCGGCCGGGGTCGAGCAGCGCCGCGTCCACGGCGTGCCGGGTCATCAGCTCCTGCGCCTTGGCGGTCAGCGCCTCCGCCTCGTCGGCGAACTCGGTCGACTCCGCCTTGGCCAGCAGCCCGCGGATGCGCCGGAGCGCGCGGTCGTCGCCGGTGCCGTGCGCGCCGCCGGAGGAGGCCGGGCGCGCAGCACCCCACCGCGACGGCGGCGGCACGAGCACGTCGATCCTCGCGGCGGTGCGCAGCATCCCGACCAGCTGCAGCACGATCCGCCACGCCTCGGCCGGTGAGCGGCGGCCGGTCCGCGACCAGGCGGCCACCACCGCGGAGTCGCCGGACGTCGGCGCACCGAGCTCACGCAGCTGGTCGACCCAGACGTCCGGAGCGCGGCGCACCGCGTCCGTCCGCCGGGCGTGCTCGCCGATGAGGGCCACCACCAGCGGCACCGAGCCTGCCGTCGCGTCCTTGCGGGCCGCGTGCGCGACGTCGGCCGGCTGCCAACCGCGCTCCCACACCTCGTCCAGGGCGTCGCCCAGCGCGCGCGACACCAGCTCACCCGGATCGAGGGCGACGCGGTGCGCGGCCAGCGTGACCGCCAGCTCCTGGGCCGCTCCGGCGTCGGTGAGCATGCCGGTGCGGTCGTGGAGCAGGTCTTCGAGCCAGGCGTCGTCGATCACGACGGGCATGCTGCCCGCTCCTGGTGACGGTGGGCCGGAGCGCCTGTGGACGACGGGGCGCCGTCCACGACCGCGTCTAGGGTCTTGCCGTGGCCGGCACCTACCGCATCGTCGAGGCGGCGGCGCTGCTCGGCGTGAGCGACGACACCGTGCGCCGGTGGATCGACAGCGGTCGCCTGCCCGCCCACCGCGACGGCGGAGGGCCGGCCGTCGTGGACGGGGCGGATCTCGCCCGGCTGGCAACGCAGCTGCGCGAGGCGCCCGAGCCCGGGACGACGCCGTCGTCGGCCCGGAACCGGCTGACCGGCATCGTCACCCGCGTCGTGCGCGACACCGTCATGGCGCAGGTCGAGATCCAGGCCGGACCCTTCCGCGTGGTCTCCCTCATGTCCCGGGAGGCCGCCGACGAGCTCGGGCTCGAGGTGGGCGTCCGCGCGGTCGCCACGGTGAAGGCCACGCAGGTCAGCGTCGACGTCCCGTAGGCACGCACCTGCGGATGGACCGAGCGGCGAAGCTTGCGCATCCACGGAATGATCTGCTCCACTTCACCGCGATCGCGGCGAGTCGAGGAGGATCCGTGCGCACCTGCCCCCTGCTCGTCCTGCTCGCCGGGAGCGTGGTCCTGGCCGGCTGCGGCGGGGCGGACGCGTCCGACCAGGGCGCCGACGCGGGTCCGGGCGGCACGCTCACCGTCTTCGCCGCCGCCTCGCTCACCGACGTCTTCGAGGACTTCGGTGAGCAGCTGGAGGAGGAGTACCCGGGGCTGGACGTGCAGATCAGCTTCGCCGGCAGTACGGCGCTGGCCGGGCAGCTGGAGCAGGGCGCCCCCGCGGACGTCTTCGCCTCCGCCGACGAGGCGCAGATGAGCCGGCTGGAGGACGCCGGCCTCGTCGACGACGCCGACGTCTTCGCCCGGAACCCCCTGATGCTCGCCGTCCCCGTGGAGAACCCGCGGGGGATCGTCCTGCCCGAGGGCGCGGCGGGGATCCCGTCCCTGACGGAGCTGATCACCGCCGACATGACGGTCGCCGTCTGCGCCCCCGAGGTGCCGTGCGGCGCGGCCGCCGCCGAGGTGCTCGACGCCGCGGGCCTGACGGACGCCCCCGACACGTATGAGGACGACGTCCGCGCGGTGCTGACCAAGGTGCAGCTGGGCGAGGTGGACGCCGGGCTGGTCTACGTCTCCGACGTCCGTTCCGCCGGCGACTCGATCCTGGCCTACGCCTTCAGCGAGAGCTCGCGCGCGATCAACTCGTACCCGGTCGGCGTCCTCACCGACGCCCCGAACCCGGAGGCCGCCCGGGCGTTCGTCGACCTCGTCCTCTCCGACGCGGGACAGCAGGCGCTCGCCGACGCGGGATTCCAGCCGCCGTCGTGAGCCGGGCCCGCACGGGCCCGCGGATCCCGGCACCGCTGCTGATCCCGGCGGCGCTGGGCGTCGCGTTCCTCGTCCTGCCGCTGGTCGGCCTGCTCGTCCGGGCCCCGTGGTCGTCGGTCGCCGAGCAGCTCGCCGCACCGGGGGTGGGTCAGGCGCTGCGGCTGTCGATCGTCTCCGCCACGCTCGCCACCCTGCTGTCCCTCGTGCTCGGCGTCCCGCTGGCCTGGGTGCTGGCCCGCTCCCGGATCCGGGGCCGCAGCGTGCTCCGGGCCCTGGTCACCGTCCCGCTCGTCCTGCCCCCGGTGGTCGGCGGCGTCGCGCTGTTCCTGGTCCTGGGCCGGCAGGGGATCGTGGGCGGCTGGCTCGACGACACCTTCGGCATCACGATCCCGTTCACGACGGCGGCCGTCGTCATCGCCGAGACGTTCGTCGCGATGCCCTTCCTGGTGGTCAGCGTCGAGGGAGCGCTGCGCGCCGCCGACGCCCGCTTCGAGGACGTCGCCGCCACCCTCGGCGCCGACCGGTGGACGACGTTCCGCCGCGTCACCCTGCCGATGGTGGCGCCGGGAGTGGCCGCCGGCGCGGTGCTCTGCTGGGCGCGGGCCCTGGGCGAGTTCGGGGCCACGATCACCTTCGCCGGCAACTTCCCGGGGACGACGCAGACGATGCCGCTCGCGGTCTATCTGGCCCTGCAGCGCGACCCGGAGGCGGCGATCGTGCTGTCGCTGGTCCTGCTGGCGGTCTCGCTGGCCACGCTGCTGCTCCTGCGCGACCGCTGGCTGGGCCGGGCGGTGCCGTGAGCCTCGGGGCCCGGGTCGCCGTCCGCCGCGGCTCGCTCACCCTCGACGTCGAGGTGGCCGTGGCCGACGGCGAGGTGCTCGCCGTCCTCGGGCCGAACGGGGCCGGGAAGTCCACCCTTCTCCGGGCGCTGGCCGGCCTGCTTCCCGTCGACGAGGGCCGGGTCGTGGTCGACGGCGCGACGTGGGACGACGACGGCACGCACCTGCCGCCGCATCGCCGGCCGCTCGGCGTCGTCTTCCAGGACGCGCTCCTGTTCCCGCACCTGACCGTGGGCGAGAACGTCGAGTTCGGGCTGCGGACGAGGGGCGTCGGCCGGCACGAGCGGCGGACGGCGGCGGCGTCCTGGCTGGCGCGGGTGGGCCTCGACGGCCTCGGCGACCGGCGGCCGGCCCAGCTGTCCGGCGGCCAGGCCCAGCGCGCGGCGCTGGCCCGCGCCCTGGTCGGCGATCCGTCGCTGCTGCTCCTCGACGAGCCGCTGTCGGCCCTCGACGCGCGCACCCGCCTGGTGGTGCGGGCGGAGCTGCGGCGGCACCTCGGCGACTTCGCGGGCAGCACCGTGCTGGTGACCCACGACCCCGTGGACGCGATGGCCCTGGCCGACCGCGTCGTCGTCGTCGAGGAGGGCCGGGTGGTGCAGGCCGGCACGCCCGACGAGGTGAACCGGCGGCCGCGCACCGACTACGTGGCCCGCCTGGTCGGGCTGTCGCTGCTGGCCGGGACGGGGGAGGGGAGCACGGTGCGGCTCGACGGCGGGGGGACGGTGTCGGTCGCCGAGGAGGCGTCGGGTCCCGTCTTCGCCGCGGTCCGGCCGGAGTCCGTGGCCCTCTACCTCGCCCGCCCCGAGGGCAGCCCGCGCAACGTCTGGCCGGCCCGGCTCGCCGGGGCGACGCCCCACGGGGCGACGGTGCGCTGCGAGCTGGCCGGGGAGGTCCCGCTGGTCGCCGAGGTCACCGCGACGGCGTTCGCCGAGCTGGGCCTCGCCCCGGGCGCCGAGGTGTGGGCCACGGTCAAGGCCTCCGAGGTCGCGGTCTACCGGCGCTGAGAGGGTGGGGGCCATGAGCGCACCGGTCCTCGCCGCCGTCGTCCTCGCCGCCGGGGGCGGACGGCGCTACGGGATGCCCAAGGCCCTGGTGGAGTACGGGGGCAGCCTGCTGGTCGAGCGGGCGACGGACACGGCGGCGGCGGTCTGTGACCCGGTGCTGGTGGTCCTCGGCGCGCAGGCGGTCGACGTGTGGCGGACCGCCCGGCTGGAGAACGCGCTGGTCCTCGCCAACGAGGACTGGGAGACCGGCATGGCCTCCTCGCTGCGGACCGGCCTGGAGGGGCTGCGCGGCTTGCCCGGCCGGATCGACGCCGCGCTGGTCCTCCTCGTCGACATGCCGGGCATGACGACGGCGGCGCTGGCGCGGATGGCCGAGCACGCGGCACCGGACGCGCTGGCCGTCGCCACCTACGACGGCGTCCGCGCGCACCCCGTGCTGCTCGGCCGGGACCACTGGGACGGCGTGATCGGGACGGCGACCGGCGACGAGGGGGCCCGCCGCTACCTGGCCGCCCACGACGTCACTGAGGTCGACTGCACCGGCCTGGCGGACGCGACCGACCTCGACGTGCCCCCCTCCGGGGTACCTTCGGCGCCGTGATCGCCCGGGTCGTCGACGAGCCGCTGTCCGTCGCCGAGCACGAGGACGCCGTCGCGGACAAGTCCGCCGGCGCCGTCGTCTCGTTCGCGGGCGTCGTCCGCGACCACGACGGCGGCCGGTCGGTGACCGAGCTCGAGTACGTGGGCCACCCGACGGCGGCCGAGGTCATCGCCCAGCTGGCGCACGAGTTCGCCGCCCGGCCCGACGTGCACGCCGTCGCCGTCTCCCACCGCATCGGCCTCTTGGGCATCGGCGACGTCGCCCTGGCCTGCGCCGTCAGCGCGTCCCACCGGGGTCAGGCCTTCGCCGCCTGCGCCGAGCTCGTCGACGAGGTGAAGAAGCGGCTGCCCATCTGGAAGCGGCAGGTCTTCACCGACGGCGAGGAGGAGTGGGTGGCCTGCCCATGACGAGGCGGATCGCCGTCCTCCTCGTCGCGGCCCTGCTCTGCGTGCTCGCGACCACGGCGACCGCCCAGGCGCACGAGCGGCTCACGGCGTCCGAGCCGGCGGCGGACGCCGTCCTCCCCGAGGTGCCGACGCGCGTGCAGCTCACCTTCAGCGGCGCGGTCTCCAGCCCCACGATGGTGCTCCGGAACGGGACGGGCGACCAGGTCTCCGATGGTGAGCCGCTCCTCGACGGGGCGCTCGTCACCCTGCCGCTCCAGGAGAGCCTCCCGAACGGCGCCTACACCGTCGAGTGGCGGGTCGTCTCCAGCGACGACGACCCCGTGTCGGGCGACTTCGCCTTCACCGTGTCCGCCCCGGTCACCGCGGCTCCCGCTCCGTCCGCTTCCCCCTCCAGCAGCGAGGCCTCCGCGGCGCCGTCACCGGCCGACGCGAGCCCGGTCGGCGCGGTGGCCGAGGGAGATCCCTCGGTCGGACCGTGGCTGGTCGGCGGGGCCGCCGCGTTGGCGCTGGTCGTCGCCGGGATGGCCGTCCGGCGGGCGCGGACCCGCGGCTGAGGGATCAGCCGGCGAACGCCCTGACCGGCAGCCCCCGCACGCCGGCATCCACCCGGAACAGCGAGCCGGCCAGCGGGTCGTCGTCCGGGCCCATGCCCTCGCGCGAGGTGGTGATGAACAGCTGGTCGAGCTGCGGTCCGCCGAGCGTGCAGGCGGTCACCTGCGGGGTGGGCACCTCGACCACGACGTCCAGCCGCCCCGCGGCGTCGTACCGGTGCACCGCGCCGCCGCCGAAGAGCGCGACCCAGACGCCGCCCTCGGCGTCCACGGTCAGCCCGTCGGGGTTGCCGTCGTCGCCGAGGACGACGAACGGGCGGCGGCCGGTGAGCCCGGCGTCCCGGTCGTAGTCGAAGACGTCGACGCGGTGGGTGGCGGTGTCGTCGTAGTAGGCCAGGGAGCCGTCGGGGCTCCACTCCAGGCCGTTGGAGATGGTGACGTCACCGAAGACCCGCCGCACGGTGCCGCCGGGATCGAGCCGGTACATCGACGCCGCGCCCGGGGACTGGTCGTAGGCCATCGAGCCGCACCAGAACCGGCCGTCGGGGTCGCAGCCGCCCTCGTTCATGCGGATGCCCTCGTCGGTCCAGACCGGGTCCAGGGTGGTGACCGTCCCGTCGGCGTCCTGGAGCGCGAAGCCGCGCTCCACGGCCAGCACGGCACCACCGGCCTGGCGCGGACGGACCGCAGCCACGACCTTGCCGGCGTGGACCCGTCGGACGGTCCCGTCCGTCCCCAGCGAGAGGACGTCGCCGGCGAGCATGTCCACCCAGCGGAGCCCGTCGGGGAACCAGACCGGTCCCTCCGCGTGGTAGGCGACCGGACCGGTCAGCTGTTCGGCGCGCACCGGACGATCTGACCGCACGCGGGGCTCCGCCGCCAGGCGCGGCGGGGTTCAGGCGGCTGGGTCCTGCGGGACGGGCGGCGGTTGCATGCCGGCGGCCATCAGCGTGCTGAGCATGCGGGCCGCGGCCTCGACCACCGACATCTCCCTCGCGGCACTGAGCGGCTTGGCCCGGAACGCCACACCGCACAGCGTCCCGAACAGCGTCCCGTCGGCCCGGACCAGCGGGATGCCCACGTACGCGGCGACGTCGCTGAGCGCCCCGGTCGTCTGCGACGCGTAGGCGGGGACGGCGGCCGTGACCGTGGCCAGTCGAGGGGCGTTGCCCGCGACCATCTGACGGCAGAAGCTCTTCTCCCACGGCAGTTCCATCCCGGGCCGGACGGCGTCCCGGGGATGGGCGAGCAGGACGACCTGCCGCTCCTCGACGACCTGGGTGACCATCCAGACGTCCCAGCCGACGTGCTCGGCCAGGAACCTCAGGGCCCCCTCGGCGGCGGCGCACCAGTCCGGCCACGGCGCGACGTCCGCGAACGACTCCGGAACCATATCGGGACGTTATTCCTGCCGCGCCTCGGAGACAAATGCCGGAAGTCCCGGTCAGCGCGCCCCGGCGAGCCCGTCGTCGTCCCGGCGGTGCTCCTCCCGCTCGAGCTCCTCCTCCTCGGCCTCGGCCTCGAGGACGTGGGCCTCGCCGGCCACCGTGGCGGCGGCGTCGCCGTGCGACTCCCCGTAGACCTGCTCGGCCCGGCCCAGCAGTTCCTCTGCCTTGGCCTTCGCCTTGTCGAAGATGCTCATGGCGTCATCCTCCCGCGAACGGAGGGAGCACGTCGACGACGGCCCCGGGTGACAGCACCAACGCCCGGTCCCGGGTGCTGGTTCCGTCGACCAGGAAGGAGCAGGCCGTGAGCACCCGCTCCAGCCGCTCGCCGTGCGCGTCGACGATCTGGCCGACCAGCTCGTCGAGGCTCCCGGCCTCCCGGGTCTCGTGGTCCACGCCCGAGGCGGCGCGGGCGCCCGCGAAGTAGCGCACGGTGACGGTGCTCATCGGCGCACGCTCATCCGCCGATCGCCGACATGGGACGGGCCGGCTGCAGGAAGCTGGGGTCGTCGATGCCGTGCCCGGGCAGCTTGCCCAGGGTCGCGATCCGCCAGCGGTCGGCGATCTCCTCGTCGGAGGCCCCCTCGCGCATCGGCGTGCGCAGGTCGGACTCCTCGCGGGCGAAGAGGCAGTTGCGGATCTGCCCGTCGGCGGTCAGCCGGGTCCGGTCGCAGGATCCGCAGAAGGAGCGGGTCACCGACGCGATGACGCCCACGGTCGCCGGGCCGCCGTCGACCAGCCAGCGCTCGGCCGGGGCCGACCCGCGGGCCTCGGTGTCCGGGGTGAGCGTGTGCGCGGCCGACAGCCGCTCGAGGATGTCCTCGGCGGTCACCATCTCGCCCCGCGTCCAGGCGTGGTGGGCGTCCAGCGGCATCTGCTCGATGAACCGCAGCTGGTAGCCGTGCTCCAGGCAGAAGTCCAGCAGCGGGACGGCGTCCTCCTCGTTCATGCCGCGCAGCAGGACGGCGTTCACCTTCACCGGCGTCAGGCCCGCGGACTGCGCGGCCGCCAGCCCGGCCAGGACGTCGTCGAAGCGGTCCCGGTGGGTGAGCTGCTTGAAGCGGTCGCGGTCGACGGTGTCGAGGCTGACGTTGATCCGGTCCAGGCCGGCCGCGGCCAGCGCCGGGGCGACCCGGGCGAGGCCGATCGCGTTGGTCGTCAGGCTCACCTCGGGCCGTGGCGTCAGCGCGGTCGCGCCGGCCACGATGCCGACCAGCCCGGGCCGCAGCAGCGGCTCGCCGCCGGTGAACCGCACCTCCTCGATGCCGAGCTGCTCGACGCCGATGCGCACGAGCCGGACGATCTCCTCGTCGGTCAGCACCTCGACCTTCGGCAGCCAGTCGAGCCCCTCGGGGGGCATGCAGTACGTGCAGCGGAGGTTGCAGCGGTCGGTCAGCGAGACGCGCAGGTCGGTGGCGACGCGGCCGTGCCGGTCGACCAGCCCACCGGTCCCGGGGGCGGCCGCGTCCGGGGGGCGCACCCAGGGGTCGGGCAGCGAGCTGCTGGTCATGGGCCGAATGTAGTAGCGGGGGCGGACAAATGGGGCGGGGAAGT
>DASQTE010000419.1:0-4546 GCA_035642035.1 Blastococcus sp. | reverse complement strand
CCGGGATGCGGGTCGCGCTCGGTCGAGCCGGAGGTCGAGGAGGCGCTCGAGCGGCGCTGGGGCGGACGCCGGCTCGCCGCGCGCACGGTCGAGCTGGCCGCCCTCGAGGACGAGTTCGAGGCGATGCACGACCGCGGCTGGACCGACGGCCTGCCCGTCGTCCCGCCGACCCCCGAGCGGGTGCTGCGGATGCTGCGCGGCACCACGCGCGACCCAGCCGACGTCGTCGCCGTCGTGCCGCCCGACCTGGTCGGGTGCTCGGTCGAGAAGATGGCGGTCAACGCGGTCATGGCCGGCTGCCTGCCGGAGCACCTGCCGGTCGTGCTGGCCGCCCTGGAGGCCGCCTGCACCGACGAGTTCGCGCTGCACGGACTCCTGGCGACGACCTACTTCTCCGGCCCGACGGTCGTGGTCAACGGCCCGGTCGCCCGCAGGATCGGCATGAACAGCGGGGTCAACGCGCTGGGGCAGGGCAATCGCGCCAACGCCACGATCGGCCGGGCGCTGCAGCTCGTGGTGCGCAACGTCGGGGGTGGCCGCCCGGGCGGGATCGACCGCGCGACGCTGGGCAACCCGGGCAAGCTCACCTCCTGCTTCGCCGAGCGCGAGGAGGACAGCCCGTTCGCGCCGCTCGCCGCCGACCGCGGCGTCCCCGGTGACGCGGTCACCCTCTTCGCCGGCTCGGGGCTGCAGCCCGTCGTCGACCAGCTCAGCCGCACGCCGGAGTCCCTGGCCCGGACGTTCGCGGCGTGCCTGCGCGTCAACGGGCACCCGAAGCTGCCGATGGCCTTCGACGCGATGCTCGTGATCTCACCGGAGCACGGCCGGCTGTTCCGCGAGGCGGGCTGGGACCGCGCGCGGCTGGTCGCCGAGCTGGAGGGCCTCCTGATGCTGCCGTCCGACGAGCTGCTGCGCGGGGCCGCCGGCATCGCAGAAGGCATCCCCGAGGGGCTGGCCGGGACCGAGCTCCCCAAGTTCCGCCCCGGCGGCCTGCTGGTGGTGCACGCCGGCGGCGACGCCGGCCTGTTCAGCGCCATCATCGGCGGCTGGGTGTCCGGCGACGCCGGGAGCGTCCCGGTGACCAGAGAGGTGCGCGCATGAGAACCGTCCTCGACCCGACCGGAGAGCAGCGGCCGACGTCGCGCGAGCTGCTACCCCGCCCCGCGTCCCTGCACGGCCGCCGCGTCGGGCTGCTCGACATCAGCAAGGCCCGCGGCGACGTCGTCCTCGACCGGCTCGAGGAGCTGCTCACCGCCGACGGCGTGGTGGTGCGCCGGTACCGGAAGCCCACGTTCGCGCGGACCGCACCGGTCGACCTGCGGCACGAGATCGCCGAGCACTGCGAGGTGGTCATCGAGGCACTCGCCGATTAGGGCTCGTGCACGTCGTGCAGTGTGCACGACATCGCCGATCTCGAGCGCCGCGGCGTGGTGGGTCTCTTCCTCGCCAGCGAGGCCTTCGCCGAGGCCGCGCGGGTGCAGGGCGAGGCGCTCGGCTTCCCCGCCCCGTTCGTGCTGGTGCCCCACCCCGTCCAGGACCGGACGGACGAGGAGCTCCGCGCCACCGCCGAGCAGGTCTACCCCGAGGTGGTCGCTGCGCTGACGGCGTAGGAGGGGTGGGGCCGGCGATCAGTCGCGCCGGTCGCGCCGGAGCCAGCCCCCGCCGAACAGCGCCCAGAGCACGAGCAGGGGCTGGAAGAACAGCCGGACGAGACGCTTGCGGTCCGTGTCGAGGCCGAACGCGTCGGTGCCCTCGACGTACTGCGCGATGTTGCCGGGGAAGATCACCACGAAGAACGCCGCCAGCAGCGCACCGACGAGCCGCTGCTTCCTCGGCAGCCCGATGAAGGACGCACCCAGCGCGATCTCGGCGACGCCCGAGCCGAGCACCGTCAGGTCGTCGTCGACGGGGAACCAGTCGGGCACCTGCGCCTGGAACTCCTGCCGCTGGGTCGTCAGGTGCAGGACGCCGGCCCCGACCATGGCCGCGCCGAGCAGCAGCCGGGCAGCGGTCCGGGCGGTCACGGCGAAGGCGACGGAGCAGCGCCGACGGTCTCGGCAAGGGTCATCCCGTGGGCCGTGGCGATCAGCTCGGCGGCCTTCTCGCCGATCATGATCGTGGGCGCGTTGGTGTTCCCCGACGTCACGTCCGGCATCACGCTGGCGTCCGCGACGCGGAGCCGTTCGACACCCCTCACCCGCAGTTCGGAGTCGACGACGCTGCCCATCCGGCAGGTCGAGGTCGCGTGGTAGACGGTCAGCGCGTAGTGCCGGGCCAGGTCCTCCAGCAGTTCGTCGCTCGGCACGTCCCCCGACGCGTGGCCGTGCGACTCGGCCAGCTTCGGCGGCACGAGCAGCGGCCCCATCCCCGGCACCGGCCAGTTGGCCACGAGGTCCAGCGCCCGGCGCATCACCGAGACCATGACCCGTGCGTCGTGCGGGTCGGCGAAGTAGTTCAGGAAGATGGCCGGCGGCTCTCCCGCGTCGGCGGAGGCGAGCCGGATCTCGCCCTCGGAGTGCGGCTGCACCGGGTTGGGGAGCACCACGACGACCTCCGCGTCGAGGGCCAGTCGCTTCGCGGGGTCGTCGAAGTAGGTGTCGGGGTCGACCCGGAACACGCTCCGCCACAGGTCAGGGGTGTAGCCGCAGACGAGGAACCCGATCTGCGCGTCGTGGGTGTGCTCGTCGCCGAGGCCGGTGGAGTACCAGAGCGCCGCGTCGTAGAGCGAGGAGGACACCAGCGACCTGCCGGTCGTGACCCACTCGTCCAGCCGCCGCTCGGCCTCGGCCTTGAGGCCCGCCAGGTCGGGCGGGAGCCCGACGTCGTCGGCCGGGTCGGCCGGCAACGGACCGGCGGGAGCACGCAGCGCGTCGGGGCCGAGCGAGATCGCCACCTCGGTCATGTTCAGGCCGATGCCGGGCGCCTCGAAGAACATCGGCGCGTGCAGGTGGTCCTTGAGGTGCTTGCCGACGTCGGGCAGGTCGAGCCGGCACGCGATCCCGACCTGGGCGAGCTCGTCGGCCGGCCCGACCCCGGACAGCAACAGGAGCTGCGGCGAGCCGATGGCGCCGGCCGACAGCACGACCTCCCTGGTGGCGGTCACCGTCTCCACCGCCCCGTCGGTCGTGCGGTACTCGACGCCCGTCGCGACCAGCCCGTCGTCGGAGTCCTCGAGGAGGACCCGCTGCACGAGTGCGTGGGGGATCACGACGAGGTTCTCGCGCCGGTCCATCACCGGCTCGAGGAAGGCGCGGAAGGTCGAGGAGCGCCTGCCGTCCCTGGTCGTGGTCTGGAAGAGGGAGGCCACGCCCTCGGGGCGCAGGCGGTCCCGCCCGTTGTAGTCCCCGGTCGGGATGCCCGAGGCCTTCGCCGCCTCGACGAACTGCGCCGCGGCGGGGATGACCGGCTGGCGGACCGAGACGCCCAGCGGCCCGTCGTACCCGTGGACGTCAGGGTCGACGACGATGTCGTCGCTGGGCTGGAAGCCCTCGGACTTCTTGAAGTAGGGCAGGACGTCGTCGTAGGCCCAGCCCTTCGCGCCACCGGCGGCCCAGGCGTCGAAGTCCCCGGGGTGGCCGCGCACGTAGGCCATGTAGTTGATGCCGGACGAGCCGCCCAGCATCCGGCCGCGCGGCACCATCATCCGGCCCTCGGCGAGCCCGCGGCCGCAACCGCCGGCGTCGCCGGTGTACGCCCAGTCGGTCTCGGGGTTCAGCTGCAGGGACGCCACCGCCGCCGGCATCATCTCCTCGGGCGGCGGCGGGCCGCCGGCCTCCACCAACGCCACCCGTACGGACGGGTCCTCGGAGAGCCGCGCGGCGATCACCGCGCCGGCCGATCCGGCTCCCACGACGACGACGTCGAACTCCTCGGCCATCTGGTCTCGCCTCCAGGTCCCTGCGCATCGGCGACCCCCCGTGAGGGCCGCCCCCGACACCGCCGTCGCAGTGTGGCACGCGCCACAGTCCCGGTAGCCGCGCTACCGAGCCTCGACCAGGACCCCCGAGAGGAAATCCCCCAGCTCGTCGTGCGCGTCCAGCGGCAGCACGTGGGCGACGTACTGATCGGGCCGGACGAGGACCATGCAGCCGCGCTCCCGGTCGATGCCGCGCAGCGTGAAGACGTCGTCGGCCTTCGGGTCGGGGCAGAAGGCCTTCTCGTGGTCGACCAGCCCGAAGGGGCCCTTGCGAGGCAGCAGGACCGCCGGCAGCCGGTCGACGGCGAGGTCGCGGTGGCCCTGCTGGAAGACGGCGCGCACGTCGATGACCGAGTCCGGGTCGGCGCCGGCCGGCGTGAACCGGGTCAGCGGCGACTTCTCCGCCGCCAGGTGCTCGAACAGCGCGCGGGCACGGGAGCCGGCGTCCGTCGGGTCGCCCCGGTCGGCGAAGACGTAGAGGCGCCAGGCGCCGTCCGCCCGGGCGGCGTGCCCGAGCTGCACCGACTTGGCGTCGGCCAGCCGGATCACCGGGGCCGAGTGGAAGCGCATGCCCACCGGGAAGCCCCCGGCGAGGTGCTGGTGCTCGCCCGTCCCGGTGATCATCGAGGG
>DASQTE010000418.1:0-5867 GCA_035642035.1 Blastococcus sp. | reverse complement strand
GCCGAGCTCGCCGTCGAGGTCATCCGGGCCGGGCGCGAGGCCAGCGGCCGCAAGGACATCCGCTGCACCGTCTCCATCGGTGGGTTCGTGCCCAAGCCGCACACGCCGTTCCAGTGGGCGGGCCAGGCCAGCGCCGACACGATCGACTCCCGGCTCAGACTTCTCCGGCAGGCCATCAACTCCGACCGCCGCATCGGCCGCTCGATCGGCCTCCGCTACCACGACGGCAAGCCCGGCGTGATCGAGGGCCTGCTGTCCCGCGGCGACCGCCGCGTGGGCCGGGTCATCGAGCGGGTGTGGCGCGACGGCGGGAAGTTCGACGGCTGGAGCGAGCACTTCTCCTACGACCGGTGGACGACGGCGGCCGCCGAGGAGCTGGCCCCGTTCGGCGTCGACCTCGACTGGTTCACCACCCGCGAGCGCACCGAGCACGAGATCCTGCCGTGGGACCACCTGGACTCCGGCCTGGACAAGGAGTGGCTCTGGGAGGACTGGCAGGAGGCGCTGTCCGAGGAGGAGGTCGCCGACTGCCGGTGGACGCCCTGCTACGACTGCGGTGTCTGCCCGACCATGGGCACCGAGATCCAGATCGGCCCGACGGGGCGCAGCCTGCTGCCGCTCACCGTCGTCTGATGGCCCGCCAGCCCGACGGCCCGCCCCCGCCACCGACCGTCCAGAAGCTGCGCATCCGCTACGCCAAGCGGGGCCGGCTCCGGTTCGCGAGCCACCGCGACCTCGCCCGCACCCTGGAGCGGGCGCTGCGCCGCGCGAACGTGCCGATGGCGTTCTCCGCGGGCTTCAGCCCGCACCCGAAGATCTCGTACCTCGGGGCGGCGCCGACCGGGGCGGCCAG
Organism: Blastococcus sp.; assembly: GCA_035642035.1. Classification (GTDB taxonomy): domain Bacteria; phylum Actinomycetota; class Actinomycetes; order Mycobacteriales; family Geodermatophilaceae; genus Blastococcus_B. The sequence goes on along the minus strand of DASQTE010000418.1, from coordinate 5,014 downwards.
CGAGGCCGAGTACCTGGAGATCGGCCTGTCGGTCGCCTGCGAGCCACAGGCGGTCCGGGCGGCGCTCGACGCCGCGCTGCCCGACGAGGTGGCGATCCTGGAATGCGTCGAGGCCGCGGAGGGGACCGGTTCGCTGGCCGACCGCATCGACACCTCGGTGTGGCGCGTGGAGCTGCCCGGCGTGCAGTTCGAGGAACTGCGGACGGCCGTCGATGCCTTCCTCGCGAGCGACGTCGTGACCGTGGCCAAGCGCACGAAGAACGGCCTCAAGGACATCGACGCCCGCGCGTCGGTCGCCAGTGCGTCGGCGATCGAGGAGGCAGGTTGTGCCATACTCCACGTGGTCGTCCGGCAGCTGACGCCCGCTGTACGACCTGACGACGTGTTGGCCGCCCTGGCTGCCGTCGCCGACCTGCGCCCGCCGTTGCCCCCACGGGCCGTGCGTGCGGCGCAGGGCCGGCTCGACGACACCGGGACCGTGGCCGATCCGCTCGGTCCCGACCGCGCGGCGCGCCCCCTCCGGGAGCACGCGGCGATCTGACCGGTGGATCCCCGGGGGGCCTCGCGGAGTCGAGCGCCACGGCTGCCAGGCGTGACGCACCCGATCCGGGCCAGCCGGTCCGGACCTCGCAGACCCTCGCACCACCGCCAGACCAGCACGGAACGCCCCGGCTCCGGCCGGGACGGGCAGGAACCAGCAGTACGGCCTCCGCCGCGGCAACCGCCGCGCGGCGACCGACACCAGACTTCGCAGGACGAGCCACACCCGCCGTACCCCGTGCGACGGCCCGTCCCGCCCGACCCGTGCTCCTGCGCGGCCGCCAGTCACTCCGATCGGCGCCCGGGAGCACAAGAGGAGACGAGCCCTCGTGGCCGATACCGACAACACCAGCACCGACGAGACGACGGTCGCCGAGACCGGCCAGGACGACGAGGTGACCGAGGTCCCCGCCGTGTCCGAGGACTCCTCGGTCCCGGCGGACCCCGAGGAGGAGACGGCGGAGGAGGAGACGGCGGAGGAGGAGACGGCGGAGGCCGCGGCCCCGGCGGCCGAGCCCCAGCCGGAGCCCGAGCCGGAGCCCGACCTGCCGCGCTTCGCGACGGCGTTCAGCTCGCCCGAGCCCACCGCCGTCGTCGCCCGCCCGCGCCGCCGCGCCACCCGCTCGGTCATCGCGGCCGATCCCGACTCCGTCGAGGCGCCGGCCCCCGCGCCGGCCGTCCCGGCGTTCGTGAGCTTCGTCGCGCCCAGCGAGACCGACGCCCCGCCGCCCCCGCGCCGCCGCGGCCGCCGTCCGGCCGCCGAGGCGGTCGAGCCCGAGGCCGAGGCCGTCGACGAGCCGGCCGCCGAGGAGGACGACGACCTCGCCACCGACGCGCCGGCGCGGCCCCGCCGCAGCCGGTCCCGCCGCCGTCCGGCGCAGGCCGAGACGGAGGAGGCGACCGACGAGGCCGAGGACACCGACACCGACACCGAGGACGCCGACGTCGACGAGGCCGAGGACCGCGACGAGGGCGGTACCGGCAGCCGGCGCCGTCGTCGCGGCCGCCGGGGGCGCGGCCGTGGCCGCACCGGTGAGGACGCCGGCGACGAGGACGCCGCCGAGGAGGCCGGCGACGCCGAGGACGACGAGGACGCCGAGACCGTCGACGAGGACGCCGCCGAGACCGACGCCGACGAGGCCGAGGGCGGTTCGAGCACGCGCCGCCGTCGCCGTCGTCGCCGCCGCAGCGGCAGCGGGGGAGGCGCCGACGCCTCCAGCGACGAGCCCGACGACGACGACCGTCCGGAGCGCGCGGGCCGCAACGGCCGGCTGACCAGCGACGACGACGTCCGAGGGGTCGCCGGTTCCACCCGCCTCGAGGCCAAGCGCCAGCGCCGCCGGGACGGCCGGGACACCGGTCGCCGCCGCGCGCCGATCCTCACCGAGAGCGAGTTCCTCGCCCGCCGCGAGGCCGTCGACCGCAAGATGGTCATCCGCCAGCGGGGCGAGCGCACGCAGATCGCCGTCCTCGAGGACGACGTCCTCGTCGAGCACTACGTGACCCAGGCGTCGGCGACGTCCTTCGCCGGCAACGTGTACCTCGGCCGCGTGCAGAACGTGCTGCCCAGCATGGAGGCCGCGTTCGTCGACATCGGCAAGGGCCGCAACGCCGTGCTCTACGCCGGTGAGGTCAACTGGGACGCCGCCGGCCTCTCGGGCAAGCAGCGCTCGATCGAGACCGCGATGAAGTCCGGCGACAAGGTCCTGGTGCAGGTCACCAAGGACCCGATCGGGCACAAGGGCGCCCGCCTGACCCAGCAGATCAACCTGCCGGGCCGCTTCCTGGTGTTCGTGCCGGGCGGCTCGATGACCGGCATCAGCCGCAAGCTGCCCGACACCGAGCGCCAGCGGCTCAAGGACATCCTCAAGAAGATCGTCCCCGAGGACGCCGGCGTGATCATCCGGACCGCCGCGGAGGGCGCCTCGGAGGAGGAGCTCACCCGCGACGTCAACCGGCTGACCGCGCAGTGGGACGTCATCCAGAAGAAGGCCGAGTCGACCTCCAGCGCGCCCACCCTGCTCTACGGCGAGCCCGACCTCGCCATCCGCGTCATCCGCGACGTCTTCAACGAGGACTTCAAGGAGCTCGTCGTCCAGGGCGACGACGCGTGGGACACCGTCGAGGCCTACGTCGCGCACGTCTCCCCGGAGCTCACCGGGCGGCTCTCCCGCTACGCCGGCACCGGCGACGTGTTCAACGACCTGCGCATCGACGAGCAGCTGGCCAAGGCGCTCGACCGCAAGGTGTGGCTGCCGTCGGGTGGCTCGCTGGTCATCGACCGCACCGAGGCCATGACCGTCGTCGACGTCAACACCGGCAAGTTCGTCGGCTCGGGCGGCAACCTCGAGCAGACCGTCACGCGGAACAACATGGAGGCGGCGGAGGAGATCGTCCGCCAGCTCCGGCTGCGCGACATCGGCGGCATCATCGTCATCGACTTCATCGACATGGTCCTGGAGAGCAACCGCGACCTCGTGCTGCGGCGGCTCACCGAGTGCCTGGGCCGCGACCGCACCAAGCACCAGGTCGCCGAGGTGACCTCGCTCGGCCTGGTCCAGATGACCCGCAAGCGGGTCGGCCAGGGCCTGCTCGAGGTCTTCTCCGAGCCGTGCGAGCACTGCCGCGGCCGCGGGGTGATCGTCAGCACCGACCCGGTGGACGAGAAGCGCCGCAGCGGCGGGGGCGGCAACGGCCCCTCCGGCAACGGGGGCGGCGGCAACCGCCGCGACCGCCCCGGCCCACGCGACGTCGCCAAGGACCAGCCCAGGGACGAGGTCGACGGCGCGGCCGCCGCGCCGGCCGAGGCGCCGGCCGCGGACGTCCCGGACGGCGAGGCATCGGAGGGCGGCCGCAGCGGGAGCCGTCGCAACCGGGGGCGTCGCGGTCGCGGCCAGTCCGGTGAGGAGCGCGCCGCCGAGGACGCTGCCGTGCTGACCGGTGCCGACTCCGCGGAGGCGGAGTCTCGGCCCGTCGAGAGCAACGCGGTCGAGGTCCTGCCGGTCGCCGAGGAGGCCGCGGAGCCGGCCGAGCCGCTCCCGGCCGAGGCGACCGCCGTCGAGGTGGCGCCGATCGACGCCCATCCGGAGCAGCAGCCCGTCGAGGAGCCGGTCGCCGAGGCGCCGGCCGTCGAGGAGCAGGCCGTCGCGGCACCGGTGCCGGCCGAGGCCACGCGTCCGCGCCGCCGCCGGGCGGCCAGCCGGCCGGCGGGCCCGCCCGTCTCCTGAAGGCCACCGAGGTCACGTCGACCGACGTGGTGGCCTCAGGTACGCTGGTCGGGTTGCACCGCCACCGAGCGGGCGCCTTCGGGTGCCGCCGGGCCAGGCGAACGCAGCCCGTCCAGCACCCGGCGTCGCTCCGGTCTGCGCGCCGGAAACAGAGCTAGACACGAAAAGCAACGAGGAGTCAGTGGTGTACGCAGTGGTGAAGGCCGGTGGCAGCCAGCACAAGGTGGCCGTGGGCGACACGTTCACGATCAACCGCCTGGCCGGCGCAGAGGGCGACTCGGTCGCTCTCCCGGCCATCCTGCTGGTCGACGGCGACACCGTCACCAGCGACGCGGCGACCCTGGCCAAGGTGACCGTGACCGGCGAGATCGTCGAGCACGGCAAGGGCCCGAAGATCCGCATCCACAAGTTCAAGAACAAGACCGGTTACCACAAGCGGCAGGGGCACCGTCAGCCCCTGACCAGCGTCGTGGTCCGCGACATCTCGAAGGGCTGACGCCGACATGGCACACAAGAAGGGCGCATCGTCGTCCCGCAACGGCCGCGACTCCAACGCGCAGCGCCTCGGCGTGAAGCGCTTCGGCGGCCAGGTCGTCAAGGCCGGCGAGATCATCGTGCGCCAGCGCGGGACCCACTTCCACCCGGGTCTCGGGGTCGGCCGGGGCAGCGACGACACGCTGTTCGCGCTCGACGCCGGCTCGGTCACCTTCGGCACGCGGCGGGGACGCAAGACCGTCTCCATCACCGCCGTCGAGGCCTGAGCAACACATACAACGTTCCGCCGACGAGCGCACGGGCCTTCGGGTCCGTGCGCTCGCGGCGCTCAGCAGGTAGGAGGCGGCGGACATGGCCGCTTTCGTCGATCGAGTAGTGGTGCACGTGGCGGCCGGCAACGGCGGCCACGGGGTGTCCTCGATCCATCGGGAGAAGTTCAAGCCCCTCGGCGGGCCCGACGGTGGCAACGGTGGCGACGGCGGCGACGTCGTCCTCGAGGTCGACCCCAACGTGCACACGCTCCTGGACTTCCACCACCGGCCGCACCAGAAGGCCGGGAACGGCCGCCCCGGTGAGGGCAGCAACCGGCACGGCGGCAAGGGCGAGGACCGGGTCCTCAAGGTCCCGGCCGGCACCGTGGTCAGCACCCCTGACGGCCGGGTCGTCGCCGACCTCGTCGGCGCCGGCACCCGCGTCGTGCTCGCCAAGGGCGGCAGGGGCGGGCTCGGCAACGCGGCGCTGGCCAACTCCCG
>DASQTE010000417.1:0-2467 GCA_035642035.1 Blastococcus sp. | reverse complement strand
CCAGCACCCCGGCGGCGTCGAACGCCTCCCGGACGCTCCCGAAGGTGCGGCCGAGCTTCATCACCGCGGCCGAGTCGGTGGTGGCCAGCCACTCGGCGAGCTCGTCGGCGCCCAGCGTGCCGGGGAGGACGGTGAGCACCTCGTCCCGCTCCACCAGGGGCCGGCCGACCGCGGCGGCGGCGCCGCTGACGCTGGTCACGCCCGGGACGACCTCGGTCGGGTACCGGTGGGCGAGCCGCTTGTGCATGTGCATGTACGAGCCGTAGAAGAACGGGTCGCCCTCGGCCAGGACGACGACGTCGCGACCGGCGTCCAGGTGGGCGGCGAGCCGAGCGGCCGCTGCCTCGTAGAACTCGTCGATGGCGCCCTGGTAGCCGCCGGGGTGGTCGGTGGTCTCCGTGGTGACCGGGTAGACGAGCAGCTCCTCGACCTGGCCCGCGCGCAGGTAGGGCTCGGCCAGCGCGCGGGCGACCGAGCGGCCGTGCCGGGCGGCGTGGAAGGCGACGACCTCGGCCGCGCCGATCAGCCGCGCGGCCTTGACGGTCACCAGTTCCGGGTCGCCGGGCCCGAGGCCGACGCCGTAGAGACGGCCGGTGCTCATTCGACGTCGCTCGCGATCGCGTTGACCGCCGCCGCCGTGATGGCGCTGCCGCCCCGGCGGCCGCGGACCACCAGGAAGTCGAGGTCGCCGGCCGCCAGGGCGTCCTTGGACTCGGCGGCGCCGATGAAGCCGACCGGGATGCCGATGACGGCGGCCGGGCGGGGCGCACCGGCCGCGACCATCTCGAGCAGGTGGAACAGGGCGGTGGGCGCGTTGCCGATGGCGACGACCGCGCCGTCGAGCCGGTCCCGCCACAGCTCCAGGGCCGCCGCCGTCCGGGTGGTGCCGAGCTCCGCCGCGAGGGCCGGGGTCCGCGGGTCGTTCAGCGTGCAGACGACGTCGTTGTCCTTGGGCAGCCGGCGGCGCGTGACGCCGGAGGCGACCATCTGGGCGTCGCAGAGCACCGGGGCGCCGGCGTCCAGGGCCTGTCGCGCGCACTCGACGACGGCAGCGGAGAACGCCAGATCCCGCACCAGGTCGACCTGCCCGCAGGCGTGGATCATCCGGACGGCGACACGGGCGACGTCGTCGGGCAGCCCGGCGAGGTCGGCCTCGGCTCGGATGGTGGCGAACGACTGCCGGTAGATCTCGGCGCCGTCCTTCTCGTACTCGTAGCTCACGTGCGCGGCTCTCCGTCGACTCGGTGGCGGCACGGAGGAGCGCCGTGCGGGGCGAGGCTACGTCCCGTCCGCCCGACGTCCCCGCGGCCGGTGGGGGCGGGGCCCGCGGTCAGCCGGTGGGCACGCGCTGGATCACGAAGTCGTCGTGCGCCGTGAGCCAGACCGCGCCGTCGGTGACGGCGATGCTGCCGCTGCCGGCCGCGGGGCCCAGGACGCGGGTGACCTCGTTCGTCTCCGGGTCGACGGCGGTGGCGAGCTCGGACTCCGTGCGGACCCACACGGCACCGTCGCCGACCGCGATGTCGCCGCCGGGGATGCGACCCTCCGACGCCTGGACGGCCGCGGCGACCGAGTCGGTCTCCGGATCGATCCGCGAGACCGTGCCGTCGTCCTGGTTCATCACCCACACGGCGTCGTCGCCGACGGCCATGAAGCGGGAGCCGAAACCTGTCTCGACCGTCGCCTCGGTGCTGCCGTCCGTGGGGTCCATCCGCACCACCGACTGCTGGGACGTCGCGACCCAGAGGGAGCCGAATCCGCCGCGGAGGGCCTCGGCCGCCCTGGGTGCGGGGAAGGTGTCCCGCACGGTGTTCGTGGCCGGGTCCACGGCGACCAGCAGGCGGTCGTCGGCGGTGTCCGCGTCGACCAGGGCCCAGACCGCGTCGTCGGTGACCGCCAGCGAGGACTCCGGACGCAGACCCGGCTCGGGGAGGGGGATGCGGGCGGTCGCGGTGCCGGACGCCGTGTCGATCCGGACGAGCGTGGCGAACAGGTCGCCGGTCCCTTCGCCGGCCCACACCGCTCCGAAGCCCTGCTCCATCGCCAGGGGTACATCCTGGGTGGGCACCTGCGCGCGGACATCCCCCGTCGTGGCGTCGTAGCCGACGATCCCGGGCTCCACGCCGGAGACCCAGACGGTCTGGTCGACGGCGAGCATGAAGTCGGGGAAGGGCCGAGCCGAGATGGTCAGTGGCCCCAGGGTGGCGACGTCCTCCGCTTCGGGCAGAGGTGCCGCTGACGTCGAACTCGCTGACGTCGAGCCCGATGCTGACGTCGAGTCCACGTCGTCTCTGCCGCACCCTTGCACGAGCCCGGCGGTGAGGGCCGCCGCGGCGAGCAGGTAGGGCGTCCGTCCTGCGGCGATCGAGCGTCTCGACGAGCCCATGTCGGCCTCCTGCGGCAGCACACCTCCGGGGCGGGTGGGCCGGCCTCGACTCCGTGCAGCAGAGGATTGCAGCGGCGGGCT
>DASQTE010000416.1:0-13247 GCA_035642035.1 Blastococcus sp. | reverse complement strand
ACGATGGTCGCCTCTGAGGGCCAAGAGACGGAAGGATGGCCGCCATGGACTTCGAGCCCCTGCGCGCCGACTTCCTCCGGATCACCACCGACATCATCTACTGCACTGTCACCACGGTGGACCCGGAGGGCCGACCGCGGTCGCGGGTGATGCACCCGATCTTCGAGGTGGTGGACGGTCAGCCGCGCGGCTGGGCGGTCACCGACCGTACGCCGTTGAAAGACCGCCACCTCGCGGCGAACCCGTACATCGCGTGCCTCTACTGGAGTCCCGCGCAGGACACGGTCGCCATCGACTGCACCGCTGAGTGGGTCGAGGACGACGAGCTCCTGCGTCAGGTGTGGGACGTCTTCGCCGCACCCGAGCCGCCCGGCTGGGGCGACCTCTCCGGATACGGCGAGGCCGGCATCCACCATCCCCGCTTCCACGTCCTCCGGCTCCAGCCGTACCGCATCCAGATCCTTCGCGCGGAACAGTTCGCCGCTGGGGACTTCACCCCGCGGACGTGGCGACGACCCGGATGACGCAACCCGATCGCCCGGATCGCCTCCGGCGCGGTAGGTGTGGAAGACCTCCACCTGTCGCCGGCCCGCCTACCGGATTCTGTCCTCACCCGCGGCCCAGGCATCAACGTGATCACTGATCATGTGCAGCATCAGGGCGTGCATCTCTTGGACGCGCGGAGTCTGGTCAGTGGGTGACAGCAGCAGGTAGTCGGCGTGCTCGGCCGCCGGTCCGCCGCCGCTCGCACCGAAGAGCACGGTCGTCGCTCCGACCAGGTGCGCTGCCTTCAGACCGGTCACGACGTTGGCCGAACGGCCGCTGGTGGTGAATGCGGCGACCACGTCGGTCGGACGGGCCAGCGCTGAGATCTGGCGGGCGAAGACGTCGGCGTAGTCGTAGTCGTTGGCGATGCAGGTCATCACCGTCGGGTCGGTGCTCAACGTCACCGCGGGCAGGGCCCGGCGCGACCGCTTGTAGTGTCCGATGATCTCGCCGGTGAAGTGCTGGGCATCGGCGGCGCTGCCGCCGTTGCCGAAGGTGTAGATGTGGCCGCCCGAAGCGAACCGCTGACAGAGCATCTCGGCGACCTCGTGCACCGCCGGTAGCACGGCAGCCATCGCGTGCGCGGCAGCCACGTGGCCGGCGAGGTGGTCGAGCAGGCAGTCCAGCCGAACCGGCTCGGCCAGCCGCTTCATCGCGGCCATCCCGGCTCCCGCCGGGAGTTGATCACCAGATTCTGGACGAAGGTGTCCGGTGGCAACGTGATCATGAATTCCACCGCGGCGGCGACGGTGTCCGGATCCATCATCACCTCGTCAGCCAGGTGCCATTGCTCCATCATCGGCGTGTTCATGGCCGACGGCATCAATCCGTGGACGCGGACGGGCCAGCGATACTCGTGGGCCTCGCGCTGCATGATGCGGGTCAGCATCGCCAGGGCCGCCTTGGAGGAGTTGTACGCCGCCGCGTCGGTGCCCACCGTGATGGCCGAGATCGAGATGACGTTGACGACGTCGGCGGGGAACGCCCGCTCCTCGTTGCCGATCACCTTGAGGAACTCGCGAGTGAGGTACAACGGGCCCGACTGGTTGACGGCGATCACCTGCTCCCACTGCTCGTCGCTCAGGTCGAGGATGCTCGCTCCGCGATCGGTGCCGGCGTTGTTGACCAGGCCGTCGAACCGGTCGCCGAACTGCTCGTAGGTGTCGCACACTGCTGCTCGCGCGCTATCTGGATCGGTGACGTCCAGCCGCGTCGCGAGGGCGGCACCGCCGGAACCCTCGATCAGCCGCACGGTCTCCTTCGCGCCCGCCTCATCGATGTCCCCCACTACGGCGGTAGCGCCGCGAGCCGCGAGTCGGCGGGCGGCCGCCCGGCCGAGCCCGCTTCCGGCACCACTGATCAGGATCACCCGGTCCTGCAGGTCTCTGGCCATTCTCAACTCCCTCGTCCGGCTGGCTGTGAACCCCTCACCCGGGGTGCGCGGGGGGTCGTCCCCCCGGAATTGGCCCAGCGTTCCGCAGCGACGACGCCCATCACCTGGTGCACGGCGTCCAACACCTCGGGCGCGGTGATCCGCAGCAGCGCTGGGTCGGGATCTGTGCCGTGAGGGTCGCCTGTCCCGTCCCCGGAGAAGATCACCCGGTGCACCGGGTCGTCCGGTGGCCCCCACTCGGCGGGCCGCACCGGTCCGAAGAGCAGCACCGACGGCGTTCGGTAGTTGGAGGCGACGTGCGCGATGCCGGTGTCGCCGCACACCACCAGTCGGGCGGCGGCCACCACCGACAGCAGCCGGAGCAGCGGCAGGTCGAGCATCGTCGGCACACCACTTGCGGCCGCGACCCGCTCGGCCAATGACGCCTCCGCCTTCCGCCCAGTGATCACCACCCGATGACCCTCGCGTCTCAGCTGGGCCGCCACCTTCGCGAACCGGTCGGCAGGCCACCGTCGGGAACCAGCGGCGGCCCCGGGATGCACCAGGGTGAGTCCCTCGACCACGTCGTCCTCGGGTACATCCACGGCACCGACGACGCTCGGCCACGGGGTGTGGCCAAGGTCGAACGCCGTAGCGACCAGCCGACACCAGCGCGCGACCTCGTGCTCGCCCGCGTACCACGGCGGACCCGGCACGCCGGCCGTCGGATCAGCGAAGCCCACCAGCCGGACGGGCTGCAGCTCGGCCAGCAGCCGCCGACTCTCCGGGCCCTTGCCGTGCAGGTCCACGGCAATGTCGACCCCGGTGTAGCACCGATCCAGCGGCAACAGCTCACCGGCGGGCAGCAGCTGGTCGATCGCCGAGACGTAGGGCACGAGCGGCGCAAACACCGCCGGTGCTGCCAGCACAACCGAATGGTCTGGGATTGCGTGTCTGAGCAGCGACAGGGCCGGCAAGCCAGTCAGGAAGTCGCCCAGTCCGAGCGCGCGCAGGGCAAGCGCCACCGGGCGGGTCACCGCTCTATCCCAACCCGAGGGGACGACCCCCCGAACCCCCCGACCGCGCGGTTCGATTCGGCGGCGAGCGACACGATCTCGCTGGTGGACCTGCCGGCGAGGTAGGGCACCGTGAGCACCTCGCCGCCCCATTCGGACAGGACCGAGGCCTCCGGCAGCGGGATCCCGGAGTAGTCTCCGCCCTTGATCCACACGTGCGGTCGGATGCGCCGAAGCGCCTCGATCGGCGTGTCCTCGTCGAAGACCACAACCGCGTCCACCGACCGCAACGCCAGCAGCACCCGGGCTCGGTCCTCGACGAGCTGCAACGGCCGCTGCTGACCCTTGAGTCGCCGCACCGAGTCATCGGAGTTAAGGCAGACAACAAGGAAGTCGCCCACGGCGCGGGCGGCCTCCAGGGTGGCGACATGCCCCGAGTGCATCAGGTCGAAGCAGCCACCGGTGGCAACCACGGTCCCGCCGGCGGCGCGAACGCCGTCCAACCTCGCTGCGAGCCCTTCGTTCGGTTCGTCGTCGGACCGTGGGTCATCGAGCGTTCTGCCATCGAACGCGGCGGCTCCGCCGGCACCGACGAAACGGCTCGCCGCGGCCACCGCCTGTACGACCGCCTCCGCGGGCAGAGCCCCGCCGGCCAGCGCGGTCGCGACGGCAGCGGCGAAGCTGTCCCCAGCGCCACAGGTGTCGACGCCAGCCACCGGCGCAGCGGTGACCAGCCGCGGGGCGTCGGGTCCGACGAACAGCAAGGCACCGCGCGCGCCGATCGTCACGCACATCGCTGCCGCCTGCCACCGCTGAACCAAGATCGCCGCCGCCCGCCGGATGCCGGCCAGCGTGTTGTCGTGCGCCGCGTCGACGAGCGCGAACAGCTCCTTCTCGTTGGGTGTGACCAGCGAGGTTCCCGGCACTGCGGGCGCCCCACGAGGATGCGGATCCCAGACCACCGGGACGTCGACGAGCGCGTCCGCGATGAGCGATCGGATGCGCTGGTCGGAGGTGGTTCCGTGCCCGTAGTCCGACACGAGGACCGCCGCCGCCGCCGCAAACGCTGCTGCGGCCTCGTCCGGGATCGGGCCGATCACCCCTGCCGCCCCGCCGGTGTCGATCCTGGTCACGGGGTGGTCGCCGGCGCGAACGCGGGTCTTCACCGGCGTACTGCCGGTCCACGGCAAGGACATGAGCTGCACCCGGTCGCCGAGGATCCTCCGGATCCGCGTCGCCGCCTCGTCACTGGCCAGCGGAGCGATCAGCACCACCGGACGGGGGCCCCGAGCGGCCAGGCTGGCCGCCAGGGCTGCGCCGCCGGTCCGGAAGGTCTCCGACGGCGAGGAGATGACCGGCACCGGCGCCTCGGGCGACAACCGGGCGGCGGTGCCCACCACGTCGACGTCCAGCAACACGTCACCGACCACGACAAGGGGTCGATTGTCCGACGTCGGCCGAAACGAATGCGTCATCGCGACGCCTCCAGGTTCGACACGTCGGCCCGCAGTACGCCTCGGTAGGAAGACTCGGTTCGTTCGGCGATCCGCTCCCAGGTGTAGAGCTCGCGTACGCGGTGCGCGCCGGCTCGGCCCATCGCCGCCCGGCGCGGCGCGTCGTTCAGCAACAGCCGGATCGCGGCGGCGATGCTGCCGGGGTCGCGCCGGGTGACCAACAGCCCGGTCACCCCGGGCACGACGGTATCCAGCAGGCCGCCGACCGCGGAGCCGATCACGGGCACGCCGCAAGCCATCGCCTCCAGAACCGTGATTCCGAACGGCTCGTACCACGGGACGGCTAGCAGCAGATCGCTGGTCCGGATGATCGCCGGCAGCTCCTCGTGGGGCAGATGGCCGGTCAGGAACACCCGATCGGCAATCCCGCACTCCGCCACCACCTGCCGCAGCCGCTTCACCTCGGGATCGGTGTCGAGCTGGTCGACACCGGGGCCGCCGACGACGACCAGCTCGGCTGCCGGGATCAACGCCAGGGCCCGGATCGCCTCGTCGACTCCCTTGCGCGGGACCAACCGGCTCACGATCAGCAGCCGCGCGGTGGAGCGAACCGATCTGCTCTCCCCGGCGGCCGGCCGGAACAGGGAGACGTCGACGCCGCACGGAACGACGTCAACCCGGTTGGCGGCCACGCCGAGTGCCCGGAGCTCGGCCGCCTCGTCGGAGCAGGTGGCGATCACCCGATCGGCCCGGCACGCGACCTCCCGTTCGACGTCGATCCTGCTCGCCGGGCTGGTGTCCTGGTCGGCCTGCCAGCGACGCTTGACGACGCCCAACGCGTGAAACGTCTGCACGACGGGTACGCCGAAGCGGGCGGCCGCCTGGATGGAGGCCAAGCCGCTCATCCAGAAGTGGGCGTGGACGACATCGGGCCGGTGCGCCACCCAGGTCCGGATCAGGCCCTCGGCGAAGGCGGCCATGTAGGGCAGCAGCTGATCCTTGGCGATCGGGACGGCGGGCCCGGCGGGAATGTGCTCGACGTGCAGCCCCGGTCGCATGGTCACCCGGCGGGGCAACGCGGGACTGTCGCGCCGCGTGTACACGACCACCTCGTGGCCCCGCTCAGCAAGCGCGGTGGCCAGGGCGGCGACGTGTACGTTCTGGCCGCCGGCGTCCACCCCGCCGAGGGTGGCCAGCGGACTGGCGTGCTCGGAGACCATCGCGATCTTCATCCGCTCAACCCCCGATCTCCGGCTCCCAAGCGGTCGAGCACCTCGTCCCAGTCGGCGAGAAAGCGCGCCAGTCCGTACCGCTCGAGCGCGGCGGCCCGGGCGGCGACGCCGGCGGCTCGCGCGGCATCGGGATCGCGCAGGTAGGTACCGAAGGCCTGGTGCAGCCGCTCCGGATCCGTGCTGAGCACTCCGGCTGCTGGCGGCACCGCGACCACGGCCTCGGTCGCGGCCAGGCCGACGACCGGCATGGCCAGGTGCATGGCCTCGATCAGTGACAAGCCGAGCGAGGTCCAGCGCATCGGGTGCACATAGACCCGGCGGCGCGCCAGCTCGGTGTGCATGTCGTCCTGGGAGAAGAGGTTCTCGTGGGCCACTACGGCGTCGGTGTCCAGGGTGGCCGCGAACGCCTTGGTCTGCATGCCGAAGACGTCGACCGGGCCGACGCCGGCGAAGCCGGGAACGAGGTCGGCACCGACGGTTCGGCCTCGCCGCCCGGGCTCGTTGACCACCACTGCGCCGCGCGCCAGCTCGCCGGTGTACCGGTCGCCGGGGTCGACGATGCCGTGCTCGATGACGCTTGTCGGCGCCACCCCGTTGTCCCAGTAGAGCCGGTTGAAGTGGGTGACGTGCACGATCGGGATGTCGCGCGAGTCGGCCAGCGGATGACGTTGGCCACAGGCGCTGGCGTTCGGTGCGTTGTGCTCGAGATAGACGGCGGGAAGATCAGCTCCGGGCCGCCGACCGGTCCAGCGAGGAACCAGCTCCAGCTCGTGCGGTCGCTGCAGCACGACGACGTCGAACGGCTCGTTCTTCAGCTGGTCGGGGGACAGCTCGCGGACCGAGGCGGGCCAGTCCCAGGTGCGGGCGCGGCCGACGCCGTCGGCGCCGCGGTCGGGCAGCACGGGAACGACGTAGTCGTGCGGACCCTGGACGAACGCCGTCGTCCAGCTCCCGTGCACGTGCCACAGCAGGATCCTCACCGGCGGCTCGCTTCCAGCGGTGCGGTATCGCTGGCGGCCAGCTGCCGTACGGCGGAGGCGATCTGGTCAGCCGACACCGACGACAGGCACGGATGCCCGGCGATCCGGCAGGAGGTCCAGCGGGTCTCCCGGCACGGCGCGTCCTGATCACCGAGCAGCTGGACCGGTACGCCGAAGGGTGCCCAGCGCAGCGCCGGCACCACCGGAGCGAACAACGAGACCACCGGAGTGCCGACTGCGGCCGAGAGGTGGGCTGGACCGGTGTTGGCGACCACGGTGACCTCCGCGCGGTCGAGCACCGCCGCCAGCTGCGCGACGTCGAGGCGACCGGCCAGGTCCTCGATGGCTACGGCCGCAGCTCCGCCCGCCGCAGCGAGAATGCGCCCGGTCAGTGGCTGCTCCGCGGCGCTCCCCGTGAGCGCCACCTGCCAGCCGTCCTGCACCAGCCGGTCGAGGGCCGCCGCCCAGAGCGGTTCCGGATAGGCCCGGGCCGGCGCACTGGTCCCAGGGTGGACTGCGACCAGGGACGCTCGGGCCGCGGACGGCAGTACGGCGTCGACATCAGGCAGCGGTCGGCGTACGCGCAACCGGCCGTCATCGCCGGCGGGCAGCTCGAAGCCAGCCGCGCGTACGGTTTGCAGCATCCGGACCGGCTCCGGTGCATCGCCGGCCACCGGCAGCCGAGCGTCCAGCAGCGACCCGGGATAGTCCTCGCTGGCCGCAACGATCTCGGGTACGCCGGCGAGCCGCAGCAGCAGGGCGGTGGGCAGCGGCGACTGATGGAACGAGGTCAGGATCACCGCCTGGTCGACGCGCAGACGGGCGATCCGGTTGGTCAGGTCGTCGACCTCAGAGCGGCTTACCGCCGGCGGCGGGTTGACGATCCAGGGACACGCCCAGACCACCGTGGCGTCGACTCCGGGCAGCAGCCGAGCGGCGGCGGCCCCGGCCGGCCCGCAGAGCACGGTGACCCGGTCAGCGGCAGCCGCCACTGCCCGGATCGCCGGGCCGGCCGCCAGCATGTCGCCCATGCTGTCCAGCCGGACCACCAGCAGATGACCGGCCACGTCAGTAACGTCCGGTCAGCACGACGTCGACGGCCTCGGTGAGAGTCGGTGCACACCGGGGTGCCGCCCTGACCTCCTCCGGGCGCGTCTGGGAGGTCGGCACCAGAATGGCGCGCGCACCCGCTGCGCGCGCGCTGCCGATGTCGGCGCCGATGTCGCCGATCACCACACAGCCGGTCGGGGGTACTCCGAGCCGCCGGGCGGCTTGGTTCACCAGACCCGGCTTGGGCTTACGGCAGTCACATCCGTCGGCGTCGGTGTGCGGGCAGACCACCCAGGCGTCGAACGGACCCAGCAGCATGTCGATCCGCGCGTTCACCGCATCGACGGCGCGGCGGTCGATCAGCCCGCGCCCGATGCCGGACTGGTTGGTGATCACCGCGATCGGGATGCCTGCTCGACGGAGTCGCCGCAGCGCCTCGGCCGCTCCGGGCATCGGTTCCACCCGGTCGGGATCGCCGTTGTAGGGCACGTCCTTCACGATCGTGCCGTCCCGGTCGACCAGCACCGCGGCCGGCATTCGACCAGATCCCGAGCGAGGGCTCGAGCGACGCAGCAAGGCCCGAGTCCAGTGCCAGGTAGCGGCGGGGGGTATGGCCACGCTGGTGCTCAGCATCTTCAGCACCTCGACCCGGTCCCGGGGGCCGGGACGGATCCGGCGCCAGCTGAAGTCGGCCGTCAGCATCGTCCAGCCGGCGGCGGCCACGGCGGCGACCGTCCGGCGGTGCAGCACCCAGGCGACCGGGACGGTCAGGGCGAACCCGGTGGTGAGCAGGTGCAGCGGGCGTCGGCCCAGCGGCGCCTCGGCCCGGCGCCGCCAGGCCCGGCCGTGCACCCGGCCCATCGAGACGTCGTCGGCGTTGCCGCGCTGTTGGTGGAGGCTGGCCCACCATCCCGCGGGGCGTACCGGATGCTGGGTGCGGCGCTCGCCCCGGACCAGGCGGTATCCCGCGTCGAGAATGCGCAGGGCGATGTCGGCGTCCTCCCGGAAGGCCCGCGGAAACTGCTCGTCGAAGCCACCGACCCGACGCAGCACGTCCGTGCGGTAAGCCATGTCCGCGGTGATCCACTTCGCCGTCTCCAGCCCAGCGGTGCCTCGCTCCCAGTCAGTGGGGCGACGATGCGGAGGCAGGGGCACGGAGATCCGGCCCTGCACCCCGCCGATGGACGGGGGCTGTTGCAGATCCCGAACGACGTCGGCCAGCCACTGCTCCGAGACGACGACGTCGTCGTCGAGGAACGCAACCCAGTCGCTGTCGGCAGCCCGCCAGCCGACGTTGCGGGCCGCCGCCGGACCACCCCCGTAGCTACGCAGCACGGAAACCTCGGTGGACAGGGAGGGCAGGTCGAGCGCCGGCCGGGCGTCGAGCCGGTCGTCGACGACAAAGACCGGCGGAAGCGCCATCCCGGTGGCCCGCGCGGACCACAGCAGGCTGTCGAGCAGCACTCGCAGTGAGGGCCGGCCGATCGTTGGGATCGCGATCGCCCATGATGGCCCGCCGTCGGGCGTACGGTCGCTCATACTTCTAGCCCCTCGCGCCCGCTCAGGACCTTCGGATCCCGCCTTCCTCCACGCGCTCGGAACCTACGAGCATCTCTGACTGCCACAGACGGCGGTGCCTCGCTCGGTCGTCCAGGCGGGACCGGGACCTTCGCAACCCGACGCTCGGTGCTCACTCGTGCTCCGCGAGGTTGCGGCGGCGTACCGCGAACGGTCCGATGGCCAGCAGGTCGACGGGCGTCGATCCGAAGCACTCCAGAGCATCCCGCGGCGAGTCGACCATCGGCCGGCCGGCCGTGTTCAGGCTGGTGTTGATCACCACCGGCAGGCCCGTCCGTTGCTCGAAGCCCCGCAGCATCCGGGCCACCAGCGGCTCGGTCGCCGGGTCCACCGACTGGATCCGCGCCGTTCCGTCGACGTGGACCGCGGCTGGGATGCGCTTCCGCCAGCCGTCGGCGACGTCGTGCACGAAGAGCATGTACGGCGAGGGGATAGGACCGCGGGAGAACAGCTCCGCCGCTCGGGAGGCCAACACCATGGGCGCGACGGGCCGGAACTGCTCCCGGCCCTTCACGTCGTTGAGCCGACGCAGGTTGCTCTCCCGACCCGGATGGGCGAGTAGCGAGCGATGGCCGAGGGCCCGCGGACCGAACTCGCTGCGGCCTTGGAACCAGGCGACGATGCCGTCGTTCGCCAGCTCCTCGGCCACCGCGTCGGCGATGTCGGCCGGTCGGTCGTAGGGAATCTTGGCCGTGCGCAGGGCAGCCTCGAGATCGTCGTCGCTCCACTCCCGGCCCAGGTCGGCACCGGGGAAGGGCGTGACGTCCTCACCCATCCGCTGAGCGACGTAGAGCGCACCGCCGAGCGCGGTGCCGGCGTCGCCGGCCGCCGGCTGCACCCAGACCTGATCGAAGCCGGACTCGGTGAAGACCCGGGTGTTGGCGACGCAGTTGAGGGCGACACCGCCGGCCAGCGCCAGGTTCTTGGCGCCGGTTTGCGAGGAGAGCCAGGCGGTGAGGTCGAGCAGCACCTCCTCGAGGAGGGTCTGCAGGCTGGAGGCCAGGTCCGCGTGGTCAGCGGTCCACGGTTCGTCGGCCGAGCGCGGCGACGCCAGCGTGTTCCAGTCGACGCCGGCGCTGCGGAAGCCGCCGTCGCCGGTGGCATGGACGAACTGGCGCAGGTAGTCGAGGTGCCGAGGTCTCCCGTAGGAGGCCAGCGCCATGACCTTGTACTCATCGGAGCTGCGGAGGAAGCCGAGGTGCTGCGTCGCGTCCTCGTACAACAGCCCCAGCGAGTGCGGCAGCTGCTGGCTGTACAGGGTCTCCAGCGCGCCGCCGGAGAAACGCCCGGCGAGGTGGCTGTGCCGCTCCCCGCGACCGTCCAGGACCAGTACGGCGCAGTCCCCGTCGAATGGTGCCGCGAGACCGGCCGATGCCGCGTGCGCGACGTGGTGCGGCACGAAGTGGACGCGGGACGGATCCAGGCCCGGGAGGGCCGTCGCGAGGAAGTCCGGCGCACGCTCCGCGTAGGTCTGACGCAGGTCGTCCCAGGGATCGTGCAGGCCGAGGTCGGCCGGCGGCAGCCGTAGGGCTGGGTCGAAGGAGTAGGTCACCGCGTCGAGCTCCTCCGGCTGGACGCCGGCGTGATCGAGGCACCAGGCGGCGGCCAGCTCGGGCTGCTCCCAGGCCGAAAAAGGCACCGGCCGCTTGCCGTGCTTACGGCGGCTGAAGCGTTCCTCCTCCGCCGCCGCCACGGTCGTTCCGCCGACGACAAGCGCCGCGGACGGGTCGTGGTAGAGGGCGTTGATTCCGAGAATGCGCATCTGGTGTCCTCGCCGCTCAGGCCGGCACGAACGCGGCCATCGCCGCGATGGTCGAGTCCAGCCCCTCGCGCCAGCTGACCCGGGGCTGCCAGCCCAGCTCGCGTGAGATCAGGCTGATGTCGGGCCGCCGCACCATCGGATCGTCGATCGGCCGCTCGATGAAGGTGATCGACGAGGGGGAACCGGTGGCTTGGATGATGGACTCGGCGATCTCGAGAACGGTCAGCTCCTCCGGGCAGCCGACATTGACCGGACCGGCCAAGTCGCTCGCCGCGACGGCCAGCACGCCGCTCACGGTGTCGTCGACGTAGCACACCGACCGGGTCTGGCGACCGTCACCGGCGACGGTGAGCGGTACGCCGTCCAGGGCTTGCCGCAGGAAAGTGGGGATCGCGCGGCCGTCGTTGGCGCGCATCCTCGGGCCGTACGTGTTGAAGATGCGCACGACTGCGGTGTCGGTGCCGTGGGTCGTGCGGTACGCCGTGGTCAGCGCCTCCGCGAACCTCTTCGCTTCGTCATAGACCCCGCGCGGGCCCACCGGGTTGACGTGGCCCCAGTAGGTTTCTGGCTGCGGGTGCACCTGCGGGTCCCCGTAAGCCTCCGACGTCGACGCCAGCACGAACCTCGCGTCTTTGTCCTTGGCCAGTCCCAGCGCGTGCAGCGTGCCGATGCTGCCGACTTTCATGGTCTCGATGGGCAGCCGCAGGTAGTCAGCCGGTGAAGCGGGCGATGCGAAATGCAGCACCAGATCGACCGGACCGCTGACGTGCAGGTAGTCGGTGACGTCGGTTCGAACCAGGCGGAATCGATCGTCGGATCGCAGATGGGCGACGTTGTCGGGTGATCCGGTCAAGAAGTTGTCCAGGCAGGTGACCCGCGTCCCGTCGGCGATCAGCCGATCGCACAGGTGCGAGCCCAGAAATCCGGCTCCCCCCGTGACGACGGCGTGACTGAACTGACGCATGTCAGGCCCCTTTTCCCCGAGCGTTCCCCAACGCAACACATCACTTCTACCGCAGACCGAGGCAAATCACCTATAGGTCATTTGAACCGCGGAACGACGGATCCCGGGTAGTTGCCGAGCCTGAGCTCAACGCCGACGTCTTCGGCGGTGTGCTGGAGGACGTCGACTGCGTTGTTGTACGGCGTCGGTCTGCCGGAGCAGTTCGCTTTTGACACCGGCGTCTTCGATCGCGTCAACCGGGGTCTCCTCACCACGCGGAACGCGGCGAGCTTCGCGTACGACGCCCGCGACACCGCGACGAGCGTGGTGCTGCGGACGTGCAGCGGCCGCCGCAGGTAACCCGGCTGCGGCGGACGAGCATGTACGGCTTGTCCACCCGGACGAGCAGCTACGAGGTGATCGGCTAGCGAGGAGTCGGCTGCCATGCGGGCTGTCCGTCGAACCCAGGGCTGTCGGTCAGCAATCGGATGTCACCGGTCGCGATGAGGAGCGTGTAGACGTCCCACGAACCGCGCGCATCCGAGTAGTAGGTGAGCCGAGTGCCGTCCGGCGACCAGCGCGGCCGCTCCTCCGAAGCATCCGTGGCGAGAACCGATCTGCGGTCGTCCCCGCTCGAGGCGATGACCTCGATATCGAATCCGGTCGAGGTGACCACGTTGAACGCCAGCCTGGATCCGTCCGACGACCACGCGGGGTTGAGACCGTCGACCGCTTGGGGAAGAAGCGTGCTTTCCGCGCCGGTGTCCGGATCGACCGCAAGCAGCTCCGGGGAGCCGTTGCGCGTTGTGGCGAAGCCGATCCGCGACCCGTCGGGTGACCACTGGGGCTTGTCGTCCAACCCGGCGGAGTCGACGAGCTGTCGCACTCGGGAGCCGTCGGCATTCATGACATAGATGTCCCAGTCGCCGTCCCGGTTCGAGCTGAACGCCAGTCGGGAGCCGTCGGGGGACCAGGTGGGATAGAAGTTGGCGTGCGCGTTGCGCGTGACCCGGGTCAGGCCCGAGCCGTCGTGATTGACCAGGTAGATGTCGCTGGCCATCGGTGATCCGGCATTGAAGGCGATCCGTTGCCCGTCCGCCGACCAGGACGGGTGGGACACCGGCGGCAGGTCTTGGGTGAGACGTCGTACGTCGCCGCCATCGGTGTTCATCACAAACAGGGCATCGGATCCGTCACGGTTGGACACGAAGGCAATCAGGCCCGGCGCGGGGGGCGCGGGCGGTTGCGGCGTCGGCTCCACCGGACCGGTGGGCGGGGACGTAGTGCAGCCCAGCAGGAGAACGCCAATGGCGG
>DASQTE010000415.1:0-8965 GCA_035642035.1 Blastococcus sp. | reverse complement strand
GCCGGCTGGACCTGCGCGAGGACCTCGCCCGCGTCGCCGCCCCGACCCTCGTCGTCTCCGCGACCGAGGACCCGGCCCTCCCGCCGGGTCCGCATGCCGGCCTCGCGGCGCTCGTCGTCCGTGGTCGGCTCGCTCATCGGGCAGCTCCGGCGGCGTCGAAGTGGCCGAGCAGCGCACCGGTGACCTCGAGGGTCCGCTCCAGGTTGGCCAGGTGCGCGGCCGGGCTGAGCGTGAGCAGCTCGGCACCCGGGATGCCGTCGGCGATGACCTGCTGGTGCTCCGGCGGGAGGGCCGGGTCCTCGGTCGCGGAGACGACGAGGGTCGGGGCGGCGACGCGGGCGAGGTCCTCGCGCAGGTCCAGCCGGCCGACGGCCTCGCAGCTGGCGGCGTAGCCCTCGTCGTCCGCCCCGGCGATCATCGCCTCCAGCCGCGCCACCAGCTCCGGGTGCTCGGCGGCGTAGCCCGGGGTGAGCCAGCGGCTGGCGACGGTCGGGGCCAGCGGCGCCGTCCCGCCGGAGCGCACGGCCGCGGCCCGGTCCAGGAAGCCCTGCGCCTCCGGCTTCGCCGAGCTGCACAGCACGACGAGGCTCTGCACCCGGTCCGGCTCGCGCGCGGCCAGCCGGATGCCGGTCATGCCGCCCAGCGACAGCCCCGCGAAGTGGGCCCGGTGCACGCCCAGGCGGTCCAGCAGCGCGACGACGTCGTCCACGAGGTCGTCGACGGAGTAGGGGCCGGCCGGCGCCGGCGACGACCCGTGCCCCCGGGTGTCGTAGGTGATGACCCGGAAGCGCTCGGCCAGCGCCGGCACCTGGGGGTCCCACATGGCGCGGGTGGCGCCCAGCGAGTTGGAGAGAACGACGACCGGCGCGTCGGCCGGCCCGTCCTCGGTGTACGAGACGTCGACGGTGCTCATGCGGTCCCCTCGGTGAGGCGGGCGTGGTCGGCGAGGACGGCGTCGACCTGGGCGCCGGCCTCGCCGACGTCGAACGCTGCCGCCCTGTCCAGCAGCGCGGGATCCAGGCCCGGGCGGCCGGCGAGCACCTCGCTCAGCGGGCGACCGGTCCGACGCGACTCCTGCACCGCCTCCGCGGCGGCGTCGTGCGCGGCGTCCGGGCCGAGGGCCGGGGTAAGCGCCTCGGCGACCGCCCCGGCCAGGCCGCCGTCCGCGGCCGCGGCGGTGGCCGCCATGCGACCGGTGTCCGGGCGCAGGGAGGTGAGGCTCTCGGCGAGCCAGGAGGCCGCCGACCCGACGGTGGTCAGCAGGGTGGTGAGCGTGGGCCACTCGCTGTGCCAGGCCCCCGCGGCCCGCTCGTGCTCCTGCTCCATGGCGGCGAACAGCGTGCCGACCAGGCCGGGGGCCCGACGGGCGCAGGCGCGCGCCGAGATGGCCGCGACGGGGTTGTTCTTGTGCGGCATCGCCGAGGAGCCGCCGCGGGTCCCGCTGACCTCGGCGAGTTCACCCACCTCGGTCTGCACCATCAGCACGACGTCGACGGCGACGGTGGCGACCACCCCGGCCGCCGCGCCCAGCGCACCGGCGAGGTCGGCGATCGGCAGCCGCACGGTATGCCACGGCAGGGCGCTCGACTCCAGGCCCAGTTCCTGCGCCAACGCGTGGCGGACGGCCATGCCGGACCCGGCGAGCGTGCCGACCGCGCCGCCGTACTGCACCGGCAGCGCGGCGACGACCTCGGCCAGCCGGGTCCGCGCCCCCTCCAGGCCGGCGAGCCAGCCGGCGGCCTTGAGGCCGAACGTCGTCGGCAGCGCCTGCTGCATCAGCGTCCGGCCCATGACGACGTCGTCGCGGTGGGCCGCCGCCAGGCGCGCGGCCGCATCCGCAGCAGCGGCGAGGTCGGCGTCGATGGCGCTGATCGCGTTGCGGGCCAGCAGCACCAGTGCCGTGTCGAGGACGTCCTGGCTGGTCGCGCCCACGTGCACCGCGCGGGCTGCCTGCTCCCCCACGGCGTCGCGCAGGGCCCGGACGAGCGGCGGGACCGGGTTGCCGGCGTCGGCCGCCTTGGCGACCACCGTCGCCAGATCCATGCGGGTGGGATCGGCGCAGGCAGCGGTGACCGCGTCGGCGGCCGTCATCGGCAGCAGGCCGGTGCGCGCGGCCGCACGGGCCAGCGCGGCCTCGACCTCCAGCAGCGCCCGGAACCAGGCGTCGTCGGAGACGGCGGCGGCCGCTCCCCCGCGGGCGAAGGTGCCGTCGAACAGGCCGCTCACGTACGGGTCCCGGTCACGGGGCTGTTCTTACCCGAGCGACTGCCGGCCGGTGCGGTCATACGGCGAAGAAGACGGTCTCGGCGTCGCCCTGCAGGTGGATGTCGAAGCGGTAGCCGTCGTCGCCCGGCGTGGCCAGGAGGGTCGCCCGGCGGTCCTCCGGCAACGACCGCAGGACGGCGTCCTCGGCGTTGGCCTCGGCCTCGTCGGCGAAGTAGATGCGGGTGACGACGCGGTCGAGCAGGCCGCGAGCGAACACCGAGACGTCGATGTGCGGCGCCTGCAGGCCACCCTCGCCGTCGGGCACCCGGCCGGGCTTGAGCGTGAAGACCGCGAACTCCCCGGAGAGTGTCTGGGCGCGGGCGTAGCCCCGGAAGCCGGGATAGGACGCCGCTCCGCGCGGGTCCTCGGGCGAGGCGAAGCCGCCGTCCGGATCGGCCTGCCAGGTCTCCACCATGGCGTCGGGCACGACGGCCCCGGCGCCGTCGAACACCCGGCCGCGGATCCATAAGCCGCCCGGAGTGCCCTCCGAGGCAGCCAGCTCACCGTCCGGCCAGGTCAGGCCGATGGCCAGGTACGGGCCGACGGTGGCGCTCGGGGTGGAGCCGAGCCGGAGAGGCTCGGTCAGGAAGCCCGTGCCACGCCGCCCGGACCGCGGCTGGAACGGCTCGGCCGGGTCCGCCGGGACGTCCAGCGGGTTGGTCGTCACGCGACATCTCCGTCGTCGTCGGTCTCGAACGGGGTCTGGTCCGTCCCGCGCAGCACGATGTCCCACTCGAAGGCCAGCGCCCAGTTGTCCTGCGTGCGCTCGAGGGAGTACCGGCTGACGGCGCGGTGCCGCGCCGCGGCCGGGATCGCGTTGTAGATGGGGTCCTGGCCGAACAGCGGGTCGTCCGGGAAGTACATCTGGGTCACCAGGCGCTGGGTGAACGCCCGCCCGAACAGGCTGAAGTGGATGTGCGCCGGGCGCCACGCGTTGTGGTGGTTGCCCCAGGGGTACGCGCCGGGCTTGATCGTCAGGAACTCGTAGCGGCCGAGGCTGTCGGTGACCACCCGGCCGAGCCCGTCGAAGTGGGGGTCCAGCGGCGCCGGCCAGTTGTCGACGACGTGCCGGTAGCGGCCGGAGGCATTGGCCTGCCACACCTCGACCAGGGCGTCGGGTACCGGGCGGCCGTCGCTGTCGAGCACCCGCCCGTACACCAGGATCCGCTGGCCCACGGCCTCGCCGTCGTTGCGCCAGGTCAGGTCGGCGTCCCGCGCCTCGACCCGGTCCTCGCCGAGGACCGGGCCGGTCACCTCGGTGAGCCGGTGCGGCAGGTCGACCGGCGTCCGCAGCGGGGCGCGCAGGGCCGTGCTCCGGTAGTCGGGGAAGGCGACGGGGGTGCGCAGCGAGTCGTCCTCGCGCAGGTAGCGCGGCAGGTGGAGCCGGCTACCGGATGTGGTCCCGGTCATGCCGGGACCGTACGGCCGGCGGCTACGCTGCCCAAGCCCGGACTTCCACTGGGCGGGAGGAGCGCGCGTGGCCGGCCGCAGCAGCACGCCCGGCCGATCGGTGACCTCCCGGGCGCTGGCCATCCTCGACGCGTTCGACAGCTCCGCGCCGCGGTTGACCCTCTCGGAGATCGCCGAGCGCTCCGGGACCCCGCTGACCACGGCGCACCGGCTGCTCGGGGAACTGGCCGACTGGGGCGCGCTGATCCGGCGCTCCGACGGCCGCTACGAGATCGGCCGCAAGCTCTGGGACCTCGGCCTGCTCGCTCCCGTGCAGCTGGAGCTGCGCCAGGTGGCCGCGCCGTTCCTGCAGGACCTGCACACCACCATCCGCGACACCGTGCACCTCGCCGTCCGCGACGGGTTCTCCGCCCTCTACGTCGAGCGGATCTCCGGCCGCGAGTCGGTGCCGGTGGTCAGCCAGGTGGGCAGCCGCCTCCCCCTGCACGCCACGGGGGTCGGCAAGGTGCTCCTGGCCTCCGCGCCGCTCGAGGTCGTCGAGCAGGTGCTGCGCTCGCTGACCCGGCAGACCCGGCACACGGTGGTCGACCCCGGCCGGATGCGCCGCGAGCTGGCCGAGGTGCGCCGCCGCCGCTACGCCCGGACGTCGGAGGAGATGTCGCCCGGCGCGGCCTCGCTGGCCGTGCCCGTGCAGGTCGAGCGACGGAGCGGGCCGGTCGTCGTGGCGGCCCTCGGCATCGTCGTCCCCCCGCACCGCCGGGACCTCCCCCGGCTCGTGCCCGTCCTCGAGGTCGCCGCGCGGGGCATCGGCCGGGAGCTCGCCCGGACGCGCGACTTCCGCTGACCGGAAGGAAGCAGTTCCCAGCGGGGCGTAGCCGCCGTCACACTCCAAGCGTGCGCAC
The DNA here is from genome assembly GCA_035642035.1 of Blastococcus sp. GTDB lineage: Bacteria > Actinomycetota > Actinomycetes > Mycobacteriales > Geodermatophilaceae > Blastococcus_B. Next base: position 4,388 of record DASQTE010000415.1, on the reverse strand, counting down.
CCAGGTAGGCATCATCGGCGCCGGCCCGGCCGGCCTGCTCCTCTCCCGGCTCCTGACACTGCAGGGCATCGACAACGTCGTCCTGGAGAACCGGTCCCGCGACTACGTCGAGGCCCGCATCCGCGCCGGCATCCTCGAGCAGCACACCGTCGACACCCTCACGGACGCCGGGCTCGGCGACCGGCTGCACCGCGAGGGGCTCGAGCACCACGGCATCTACCTGCAGTACCCCGGCACCCGGCACAAGCTGGACTTCCCGGAGCTGTGCGGCCGCACCGTCTGGGTCTACGGGCAGACCGAGGTCACCAAGGACCTGATCAAGGCGCAGCTGGACGGCGGTCCGCCGCTGCTGTTCGAGGTCTCCGACGTCACCCCCGAGGACGTCGACACCGACAGCCCGCGGATCCGCTTCACCGACGCCGACGGCAACCCGCAGGTCCTCGAGTGCGACGCGATCGCAGGCACCGACGGCTTCCACGGCCCGTCGCGGGCGGTCGTCCAGCAGGGCACCTCCGGGCGGACCTGGGAGCGGACCTACCCCTACTCCTGGCTGGGCATCCTCGCCGACGCGGCGCCGGCGACCGACGAGCTGATCTATGCCTGGCACCCCGAGGGGTTCGCGCTCTACTCGATGCGCTCCCCCAAGGTCTCGCGGCTCTACCTGCAGGTGGACCCGACCGAGAAGATCGAGAACTGGTCCGACGACCGGATCTGGGACAACCTCGCGAAGCGCTTCGCCCTCGACGACTGGGAGCTCAGCACCGGCACCGTCACGGAGAAGTCGATCCTGCCGATGCGCTCCTTCGTCAGCGCGCCGATGCGGCGGGGCCGGCTCTTCCTCGCCGGCGACGCCGCGCACATCGTCCCGCCGACCGGGGCCAAGGGCCTCAACCTCGCCGTCGCCGACGTGACGCTGCTGGCCACCGCCCTGGTGCGGCTGCTCCAGGAGAAGCAGTCCGACCTGGTCGACAGCTACTCCGACCGGGCGCTGTCCCGCGTCTGGCGGTGCACGCACTTCTCCTGGTTCATGACCTCGATGTTCCACCGCTCCGGCGACGACTTCGACGCCGAACTGCAGCTCTCCCAGCTGCGGCGGGTGTGCTCGTCGGAGGCCGCCGCCCGCGAGCTCGCGGAGAACTACACGGGCCTCCCCCTCGACCTCTGAGGCAGCTCGCGCCCTCCTCCCGGCGCACGACGCCGAGTGCTGCACCGCGCCGCGCCGCTCGGGCCCGGCAGCTACCGGCCGGTAGGAAATGTGGGATCGTCGGAGCGACCCGAACGCAGATGGCGGCACCACAGGAGCGGCCGCCGTCAAGGAAAGAGGACCGATGCGGTTGCAGCTGTCCCCGGAGCTCGAAGCCTTCCGGGAGGAGATGCGGACCTTCTTCACCACCCAGGTGCCGCAGGAGATCCGCGACACCGTCGCGGCCCACCGGCACGTGGGCAAGGAGCAGTACGTCGAGTCCCAGCGCGTGCTCAACGCCGCGGGGCTGGCCGTGCCGCACTGGCCGGTGGAGTGGGGTGGCCAGGACTGGACGCCGCTCCAGCGCCACATCTGGCGCGAGGAGATGCAGCTGGCCCACGTGCCCGAGCCGCTCGCGTTCAACACCAGCATGATCGGTCCGGTCATCGCCGCCTTCGGCAACGAGGAGCAGAAGGAGCGCTTCCTCGCCAAGACGGCGAACCTCGACATCTGGTGGTGCCAGGGCTTCTCCGAGCCCGACGCCGGCTCCGACCTCGCGTCGCTGCGCACCACCGCCGTGCGCGACGGCGACGACTGGGTCGTCAACGGCCAGAAGACCTGGACGACGCTCGGCCAGCACGCCGACTGGATCTTCTGCCTGGTCCGCACCGACCCGGCCGCCGAGAAGAAGCAGCGCGGCATCTCGATGCTGGTCTTCCCGATGGACACCCCCGGCGTCACCCTGCGCCCGATCGAGCTCATCGACGGCGGCTTCGAGGTGAACGAGGTCTTTTTCGAGGACGTCCGCGTGCCCGCCGAGAACCTCATCGGCGAGGAGAACCGCGGCTGGGACTACGCCAAGTTCCTGCTCGGCAACGAGCGCGTCGGCATCGCCCGCGTCGGCGCCACGAAGTCGCTGCTCGCCCAGGCCAAGGAGCACGCCCGGGCGGTCATCTCCAACGGGCGTCCGCTCATCGAGGACCCGACCATGGCCGCCCGCATCGCCGAGATCGAGAACGAGCTGCTGGCTCTGGAACTCACTGCCCTCCGGGTGGTCGCGAACTCCGCCGACGGCAAGGCGCACCCGGCCTCCTCGGTGCTCAAGCTCCGCGGTTCCGAGCTGCAGCAGGCCGCGACCGAGCTCGTCGTCGACATCGCCGGCCCGCTCTCCCTGGCGTCCTTCGCCGAGAAGGACTCCGAGGTGCCCGACTGGGCCCGGGTCGCGACGCCGAACTACCTGAACTACCGCAAGGTCTCCATCTACGGGGGCTCCAACGAGGTGCAGCGCACCATCATCGCCGGCTCGATCCTGGGGTTGTGAGACAACCGTGAACTTCGACTACGACAGCGAGCAGAACGACCTCCGCGAGGCCGTCCGCGGCCTGCTGGCCCGCGCCTACTCCGACAGCGAGCAGCGCCGCTCAGTCGTCAAGACGGACCCCGGCTTCGACGAGAAGACCTGGGCGCGGCTGGCCGAGATGGGCCTGCTGGGGCTGCCCTTCGCCGAGGAGGACGGCGGCATGGGCGCCGGCCCGGTCGAGGTGGCGATCGTCGCCGAGGAGATCGGCCGGGTCCTGGCACCCGAGCCGTTCATCGAGACCGTCGTCCTGGCCGGCGGCCTGATCGCCGCCGTCGGCACCGCCGAGCAGAAGGGCGAGCTCCTCGGGGGCATCTCCGAGGGGGCGACCATCGCCGTCTTCGCGCACGCCGAGCCCGGCACCCGCTGGACGCCGACGGCCGAGGGCGTCACCGCCACACAGGCCGGCGACGGCTGGACGCTGACCGGCGTCAAGGAGCCCGTGCCCAGCGGGGCGCGCGCCGACGTCCTCGTCGTCAGCGCGGCCGTCGACGGCGCGACCGGCCTCTTCCTGGTCCAGGGCGTCGCCTCCGGGCTGACCCGCACCGGCTACCGCACGCACGACGGCACGCGGGCGGCGCACGTCCGCTTCGACGGCACGCCCGCCCAGCAGCTCGGCGCGGGTGGGGACGCGACCGCGGCGATCGAGCGGGCGCTGGCCGAGGCCCGGATCGCCTACGGCCACGAGGCGATCGGCGCCATGGACACCGCGCTACGGACCACGGCGGAGTACCTCAAGACCCGCAAGCAGTTCGGGGTCACCCTCAACAAGTTCCAGGCGCTGACCTTCCGGGCGGCGGACATGTACGTGTCGCTGGAGCTGGCCCGCAGCCTCGCGTTGTGGGCGTCGATGGTGCAGGAGGCCGGCGGCGACGTCGTCCAGGCCGCGGACCGGGCCCGGCTGACCGTCAGCCGGGCCGGCCGGCACATCGGCAAGGAGGCCATCCAGTTGCACGGCGGCATCGGGGTGACCGCGGAGTACTCGGTCGGCCACTACACCAGCCGGCTCACCGCGATCGACCACCTGCTCGGCGACGGCGACTGGGCCGCCAACCGGCTCGCCGCGAACGTGGGCGGGTACGAGACGGTCGACCCGCTGGGTGCCCCGTACGCCTCCTGAGCACGACCGGAGCCCCGTTCCCCGCCCGGGGGACGGGGCTCCGTCGCGGGACGCCGACCTCGACGCGATCGAGCAGCTCCACTGCGGCGGCGGGGCCTCCGGGCCGGAGGTGATCCGCTCGCTGGACGGCGTCGAGGAGCTGACCTCGCTGAGCGTGCTCGACGTCCCGCGCAACCAGATCACCGACCTCGCGCCGGTGGCCTCGCTCGCCCGCCTGGGGACGCTCACGCTGACCGCCAACACCGTCCGCGACTCTCCGGCAACGTCTCGCTGCTGGCCGGGCTGCCGAGCCTGGACACCCTCCGGCTGTCGCGCAACGGCATCGTCGAACCCGCCCCGCTGGGGACGATCCCGACGCTGCTGATCCTGGACGTCTTCGGCAACCGGATCGCCGACGTGAGCGGGCTGGCCGGCGCCCCGCTGCTCCAGGAGCTGCAGCTGGGGGCCTACCCGATCACCGACCTGACACCGCTGCTGGACCTCGGGTCGCTGGTGAACCTCGGGCTGGACGAGACGGACCCCACCCGGCTCACCGGCGTCGACCAGCTCCGCGCCGCCGGGATCTCCGTCAACGGCCTCACCTGAGCGCGGTGTGGAACCCGTCACTTCGGCGGACCCTGGCGGTGTCCTCGGCCGTTGGCCCGGCATGATCCCCCGGGATCGACCGAGACACCGAGCACGACCGCACCGCGTACGAGTGCCACCGCGGGCAGGCGACGAGGCCTCCC
>DASQTE010000414.1:0-16219 GCA_035642035.1 Blastococcus sp. | reverse complement strand
CCGCCGCCGCCACGGACAAGGTCAGCGAGACCATGCCGATCGAGGCCGTCACGGACACCCCGGCCAAGAAGGCGCCCGCGAAGAAGACGGCCGCGGCCGAGACCGCCCCCGTCCAGGCGGTCCCGCCGCCGGCGGACGCCGCGCCGGCGGCCGAGGATGCCGCCCCGACGGCCCCGGCCGGCACGCCTGAGATCGACACCACGCAGACGGCGACCGAGATCGCCGTCGCGGCCATGGAGGCAACCCAGGAGGCGGCCGACACCGCTCCTGCGGGTGCTCTGCCCAAGGCCCCGAGCGGGCCTCCCGGAGGGACGACCGCGCCGCCGAACCGCCCGGCCACCGGAGCTCCGGTGCGGAGCGTTCCCTCGGCCGGTCCGCGGCTGGTCACCCCGCCGCAGCAGGAGCCCGAGCCGATCGACCTGCTCGAGGTGGCCGGTGGCGCCGCGATGGCCCGCTACGCCGCTCCGGCCGCCGGGATCGCCTGGGCGCTGCTGATCCTCCTGCTGATCATCCGCCGGAGCCGCAGCCGCTGAGCTGTGCCGCCTGGATCAACGCGCGCCGAGCTCGCCCAGCCAGGACATGGCCGCCGCCGCGACCACCTCGACGTTCTTCTTCAGCGAGTGGTCGCCCGGGACGGCGTAGACGGAGGCGCCGGGCCGCCCGGTGAGCACCGCCGCGACATCCGCGGGTGCCCCGAAGGCGTCGGTCTCGCCCTGGACGACGACGAGCGGCACGGCGACGGCGGTCAGCTCGCCCGCGCGGCTCTTCTCGGGCCTGCCGGGCGGGTGCAGCGGGAACGCCAGCGCCAGCACCCCGGCCGCTCCCTGCCCCGCGGCCGTCCGGCAGGCCACCCGGGCCCCGGCGCTGCGGCCGCCCAGGACCAGCTGTCCGGTCAGGACGTCGTCGGCGCGGAGATCCGCCAGCACCGCGTCCCAGCCCTCGTCGAGGCGCGGGGGAGCGGTCGCGATGCGCCTGCCGGCGACGCGCCACGGCTGCTCGACCCGCACCACCCGCCAGCCGGCCCGGGACGCCTCGTCCGTCACCTCGACCAGGTCGGCCGACTCCACCCCGCCTCCGGCGCCGTGCCCGAGGACGAGGGTGCCGACGCTGCCGCCGTCGGTGAGGTGCGCCCGCGCGGGGCCGTGCGGGGTGTCGATCTCCCGGATCTCGCTCATGCGTCCACCGGGAGCGCGAGCAGATCCTCCACCACCCCCGCCAGGTCACCGGCGCTCACGTGCGGCGGCTCGTACGGGGACGGGTACGTCCGTTCGCTCCGCGGGAACCAGGCGCCGGTGAGGCCCGCGCGTTGCGCCCCGAGCACGTCCCAGCCGTGGGCCGCGACCAGTGCCATCCGGTCCGGGACGACGTCGCAGCTCCCGGCGGCCCACAGGTAGACCTCCCGCGAGGGCTTCCACGCGCGGATCGTCTCGCTGGTGAGGGTGCGCTCCACGAGTGGCACGATCCCGCCGCGCGCGAGCCCCGCCTCTGCCACGCCGGGGGAGCCGTGGGAGAGCGTGACGACGCGGACGCCGGCCGCCGTGAGACGGCGCAGGGCCGGTTCGACGTCCGGATGCGGCGCCAGCTCCTTGAACGCGTCCGCGACCATGGCCCGCCGCTGCGCGGGGAGGTCGCTCTCCTGCGCCAGGGCGGCGTCGAAGGCGTCGCGGAACCGGCACCACGTGCCGGTCGCGACTGCCGCGAACCCGGTCAGCAGGGTGCGGGCGAAGACGGTCCCGAGCAGCGACCCGGGCTGGCCCGCCTCGACCAGGGCGGCGCGGACGGGCGCGAGGTCGAGCAGCGTCTCGTTGACGTCGAAGGCGACGACGTCCGGGCGGACCCGGCTCACGCCTGGTCGCGCCGGTCGGCGGGCAGGTTCGCCCCCGCCGTCGGCGGGCGCCGCAGCTGGCCGGTCGCCTTCTTGTAGACGAACCAGGCCACGGCCAGGACGACGACGGCCACCACCACGTAGTCGAGGTAGTGCAGGTTCGCCTCGATGAAGTCGCGGGCCAGCCAGCCCAGCGTGACCAGCACGCTGTTCCAGATCAGGCTGCCGGCGGTCGTGAACAGCAGGAACTGGCCGAGCGGCATCCGCACCACGCCGGCCGGCACGGAGATGAAGCTGCGCACGATCGGGACCATGCGGCCGAAGAACACCGCCGAGCGCCCGTGCCGCTCGAACCAGGCGAAGGTCTTGTCCACGTCCTCGGTCTCCACCAGGGGAAGCCGGTCGAGGAAGGCGTGCGACCGCCGGGGGCCGAGGGCCCGGCCGATGTAGTAGAAGAAGATCGCGCCGAGGACCGAGCCGATGGTGGCGCAGCCGACGACGGCCACGAACGCCCACGGGCTGTCGATGAGCACCCCGGCGGCGCCCAGCACCGCCTCGCTCGGGATCGGCGGGATGACCGTCTCCAGCAGGATGCTGAAGCCCACGCCGATCGGGCCCAGCGTGTCCACGAGCTGGAGCAGCCAGGCGGTGAGACCACCCTCGTCGGTCGGGGCAGCGGCGAGGAGGTCCATGGCCTCCACGGTATCGGCGGGTCCTGGGAACCGCCGCGCCCCAGGGGCGGACCGGCACTAGGTTCGGTGACCATGTCGCACCGGTTCACCGCCCGCGCCGTCGTGGTCGGGGACCGCGCCGGCACCGTCGTCCCCGACGCCGTCGTCGAGGTCGACGACGGCCTGATCAGCTGGGTCGGACCGGCCGCCGACGCCCCGCCGGCCGGGAACGCCGAGCTCGTCGAGCTGCCGGGCCTGTTGATGCCAGGGCTGGTCAACGCCCACTCGCACGCGCCGATGGTGCTGTTCCGCGGGCAGGGCGAGGGGTTGCCGCTGGACCGCTGGCTGCAGGAGGTCATGTGGCCGCGCGAGGCGCGCCTCACGCCCGACGACGTCGAGGTCGCCATGACCGCCGCCTCGGCGGAGATGCTGGCCAACGGCGTGACGACCAGCGTCGAGATGTACTTCCACCCCGAGCGGATCGCGGCCGCGGTCGGCACCACGGGCGCCCGCGCGATCATCGCCACCCCGCTGATCCCCCTCCCCGGCCTGCCACCGTTCCAGGAACAGCTGAAGACCGCCGTCGAGCTGGCGGCCGGAGCGCCCGAGGACGGCACCGTCGAGTTCGGGATCGGCCCGCACGCGGCCTACACCGTGCCGCTGCCGGTGCTCCGTGAGGCGGCCGCCGCCGCGCGGGAGCACGGCCTGCTGCTGCACCTGCACGTCGCCGAGACGGCCACCGAGGGCGCCGACCTGCTCGCCGTCCACGGCCTCTCGGTGCCGGCGCTGCTCGCCGCGCACGACGTCCTCGGCGGCCGCGTCCTGGCCGCCCACTGCGTGCACATGGACGACGGCGACCTCGCGCTCTGGTCGGAGTACGACGTCGCGGTCGCGCACTGCCCCGCGAGCAACGCCAAGCTGGCCAGCGGCATCGCGCCGCTGCGCGCCATGCTCGACCGGGGCATCCGCGTCGGGATGGGGACCGACGGGCCGGCGTCCAACGACGGGCTGGACCTGCTCGCCGACCTGCGGCTCGCGGCGTCGTTCGCCCGGCTGGCGGGGCGCTCGGCCACCGCCCTCACCGCGGCCGAGGCTCTCTGGCTGGCCACCGGCGCCGCCGCCGACGCCGTCGGCCGGCCCGACGTCGGGCAACTGACCGCCGGACGCCGCGCCGACCTCGTGCACGTCGACACCCGGAACCTGGTGTTCGAGCCGGTGGGCGACCCGGAGGACCTGCTCGCCCACCTGATCTGGTCGGGCGCGGGCCGGCACGTGCGCGACGTCTGGGTGGGCGGCCGGCAGGTCGTCCGGGACGCCGTGTCCACCACCGTGGACACCGAGGCCCTCCGCCGGGACGTCGCCGCCCGCGCCGCGCGGCTGGCGGGCGCCGCCTGAGCGCGGAGCGGGTCGCCGCGCCCGGGCGCGGACGCGCTGCGGACCGACGTCCCGGCGGCGGAGCTGTTCGGCACCGACCCGGCGTCGTGAACTTTCTTCAACCAGACGGTTGACTACGACCACACATCGGCCCTAGCCTCATGTTCAACCGAAAGGTTGAGCAACGAGGAGGACGAAGTGGCGGCAGATCCGCTCTCCCGGGTGTTCTCGGCGCTGGCCGACCCCACCCGGCGGGACATCGTGGCGCGGCTCGCGGTCGGCGACGCCACGGTCAACGAGCTCGCCGCGCCCTACGACGTGACCGTCCAGGCCGTTTCCAAGCACCTCAAGGTGCTGGAGGATGCCGGCCTGGTGAGCCGGAGCCGGGAGGCCCAGCGCCGCCCGGTGCACCTCGAGGCGAACGTGTTCGACCTGATGACCAAGTGGATCGAGCGGTACCGGCGGCAGGCCGAGGAGCGCTACCGCCGTCTGGACGACGTCCTCCGGGCGATGCCCGACGACCCGTCACCCACCTCACCCCCGGAAGGGAACAAGTCATGACCAGCACGACGCACCACGAGACCCAGATCGTCGCCGACCCCGACGTGCCGATCATCCGGATCATCCGCGAGTTCGACGCCCCGCCGGCGAAGGTGTTCCGCGCCCACACCGACCGCGAGCTGGTCGCGCAGTGGACGGGCCCGAAGAGCACCCAGACGCGGATCGACCAGTGGGACTGCCGCACCGGCGGCTCCTGGCGCTACGTGTCCATCCACGAGGGCCAGGAGTACGGCTTCCACGGCTCCTTCCACGAGGTGCGGCCCGACGAGCTGATCGTCCAGACCTTCACCTTCGACGGCATGCCCGACGGCGTCGCGCTGGAGAAGCTGGTCCTCGAGGACCTCGGCAACGGTCGCACCCGGCTGACGGCCACCTCGCTCTGCGACTCCTTCGCCGACCGCGACGGCATGCTCTCCAGCGGCATGGACGTCGGCGTCAACGAGGGCTACGAGAAGCTCGACGACCTGCTCGCCCGCGGCTGACCAGCCGGTCGCCCGACGAATCGCCGGGGCGTTCCCGCGGGAACGCCCCGGCGCCCTGTGGAAGGAATGCACCGTGGACATGAAGTTCGAACTCGTTCCGATCCCCGTCGCCGACGTCGACCGGGCCAAGGCCTTCTACGCCGACCGGCTCGGTTTCACCCTCGACGTCGACGTGACCCCGGTCGACGGCGTGCGCGTGGTGCAGCTGACCCCACCCGGGTCGGCCTGCTCGGTGGGCTTCGGCACGGGGGTGCCGGCCTACGAGGGCACCCCCGGGACGATCCGAGGTCTGCACCTCGTCGTGGACGGCATCGAGGGCGCCCGCGACGAGCTGATCGAGCGCGGCGTGGAGGTCGACGCCGTGCAGGACGTCGGCCGCGGCGTCCGCTATGCGGCGTTCAGCGACCCCGACGGCAACGGCTGGACGCTGCAGGAGATGGCCTGGCGGACCGGGGACGCGTTCTAGGGCCTCACGCCCGCAGCGAGATGGTCTGACCGCGCTGGGCCGCGCGCAGTTCCCCCGGGAGTTCCCGGCGGCCGACCTCCGCGACGAAGTCGCCGAGGGGGGACGTGAAGCGGTCGTAGTCGTCGTAGTGGACGGGCACGGTGACCGGCGGCTTCAGCAGCTCGACCAGGTCGGCACCCTGACGGGCGTCCATGGTCACGGTGAGCCCGAGCGCCTTCGTGCCGCCGAGGTGGGGGATGAGGACGTCGAGCGGCCCGCACCGCTCCAGCACCTCGCCCAGGAAGGGCCGGCAGAGGGTGTCGCCGCTGATGTAGCCCCGCCACACCACGTCCGCCCCGGCCACCTCGCCACGGATCAGCTCGACGACGCTGCCCATGACGGCGGGCAGCACCCGGGCCAGCGGCCCCGGACCGTGGACGCCGGGGACCGACGTGATCCGCAACGTGTCGGTGCCCCGGCTGAACTCGTGGGTCTGCCACGGCTGCAGGTCCGCGGTCGCGGTGAACCCGCGGTCGGCGAGGCACCGGGCAGCCTCGGCCGTCGTCACGACCGGCGTCTCCTTGGGCAGGGACCTCGTGGCGACCCGGTCCCAGTGGTCGCCGTGCATGTGCGACAGCAGGATGCCGTCGAGCTGCGGCAGCTGGGTGGGCTGCAGCGCGGGCTCGGTCAGCCGCTTGGCGCGCAGACCGTAGCCCAGGCGGGCCCGCTGCCCGCGGTGCAGGAAGTTCGGATCGGTGAGCAGCGTGAAGGCCCCGATGCGCAGCAGCATCGTCGCGTTGCCGCCGAAAGTCATCGTCACGTCGTCGGTGGGCCGATCCGGGGACTGAGCCATGCCAGCGGCTACCCGCGCGGGCGCCGGGGAACACAGCGGCACCGCGCCGCGGTTGGGTGCCGCTGTGGAGATGACCGCCGAGATCGTCGCCCTGGTCATCGCCGTCGGGCTCGTCGCCGGGCTGTGCGACCGGTTCGGCTGGCCCACGCCGCTGGTCCTGGTCGTCGTCGGCGCCGCGGCCTCGTTCCTGCCGCACATGCCGGAGGTGCGGCTCGATCCCGAGCTCGTGCTGAACGCGCTGCTCCCCCCGCTGCTCTACGCGACGACGGCCCGCACGTCGCTGTTCGACTTCAAGCACAACAAGCTCAGCATCGTGTCGATGTCGGTGGTGCTCGTCGTCTTCAGCACCGTCGTCGTCGGCTGGGTCACCTGGCTGCTGCTGCCCGGTGTGGCGCTGGCCGCCGCGCTCGCGCTGGGCGCCGTCGTCGCGCCGCCCGACGCCGTGGCGGCGTCGGCGATCGGCCGCCGGCTGGGGCTGCCCCGCCGCGTGGCGACCCTGCTCGAGCAGGAGAGCCTGGTCAACGACGCCGCCGCCCTGATCGCCCTCAGCGTCGCGGTGTCGGCGCTGTCGTCGTCCCCCTCGGCGCCGGAGGTCGCGGGCGAGTTCGTGTGGGCCGTCGTCGGGGCGGTGCTCATCGGCGGCGCCGTCGCGGGGGTGCTGGCCGCGCTGCGACGCCGGCTGCGCGACCCGGTGCTGGACACCCTCGTGTCCTTCGTCGCCCCCTACCTGGCCTTCCTGCCCGCCGAGTCGGTGCACGCGTCCGGCGTCCTGGCCACCGTCGTCACCGGCCTGACGCTGGCGCACCTCTCCCCGAAGGTGCAGACGGCCTCGGCACGGGTCACCGAGGCCATCACCTGGCGCACCGTGGCCTTCGTCCTGGAGAACGCGGTCTTCCTGGTGATCGGGCTCCAGCTGCCCGGGCTGCTCTCCGACGCCTCGGACAGCGACCTGGGCGCCGGCCGGATCGCCCTCGTCTGCGCCGCGGTCCTCGTGGCCACGGTGATCGCCCGGGCCGTCTTCGTCTTCGGGCTGGCGGGGATCCTGAACGCGGGCACGCCCTACATGCGCCGGCAGGCGTGGAGCCCGGCGGTGGCGGGCCTGGTCTCGTGGGCCGGCATGCGCGGGGTGGTCACCCTCGCGGCGGCCCAGCTGCTGCCCGAGGACCTGCCCGACCGGGAGGTGCTGCAGCTGGCCGCCTTCACCGTCGTCGTCGGCAGCCTGCTGATCCAGGGATCCACGCTGCCGTGGCTGGTCCGCCGGGTCGGCCTGCCGCCGCCGGACCCCGCCGAGGACGCGCTGCGGGCCGCGGAGCTCGGGGACGCCGCCAGCGTCGCCGGTCTGCAGCGCCTGGCCGAGCGGACCACCGGCGACGAGCCGGCGGGCGTGGTCGACCGGCTGAAGGACCGGTCGGTGGCCCGCTCGCACGCGGCCTGGGAGCGGCTGGGCCGGCCGCTGGCCGACCAGGAGACGCCGTCGAACACCTACGCCCGCCTGCGGATGGAGATGCTCGCCGCGGAGCGGGAGGTGGTCGTCCGCGCCCGGGACGACGGCACGGCGCCGAACGACGTGCTGTCCGCGGCCCTGGCCGCGATCGACGTCGAGGAGTCGCTGCTCGACCGGCACGAGGAACTGGAATCCCTCGAACGTGACCGGGCGCTGGCGCCCCGGCCGAGCGAGACGCACTGCGCCCACCTGCGCTCCGCCCCGGTGGACGGGTCGGAGCCCGGCTCGGCCTGCGAGGACTGCCTGATCGAGGGCACGACGTGGGTGCACCTGCGCCGGTGCCTGAGCTGCGGGCACGTGGGGTGCTGCGACTCGTCGCCGCGCCGGCACTCGCGGGTGCACTTCGCCTCGGCCGGGCACCCGGTCGTGGTCAGCGCCGAGCCGGGCGAGGCGTGGCGCTGGTGCTGGGTCGACGAGCAGCTCGGCTGACGGCTGGTAGACAGGGGCGCGTGCCGACACGCTCCGTCGACGAGTCCTTCCTCGCCCTGCCGCTGTCCGCCCTCACCGACGCCGCCCTCACCCGGGCCGTCGACCTGGGGTGCGAGCACGCCGACATCCGGGTCGAGCGGATCCGCACGCAGACGATCAGCCTGCGCGACGCCCGCCCGGAGGCGTCGATCGACGGTGAGGACCTCGGGCTGGCCGTCCGCGTCGTGCACGAGGGCACCTGGGGCTTCGCCGCGGGCGTCGTCCTCACCGCGGCGGAGGCGGTGCGGCTCGCCGAGGAGGCCGTCGCCGTCGCGAAGGTGTCGTCGGCGATCAACACCGACCGCGTCGAGCTCGCGCCCGAGCCGGTCTACCCGGACGCCGTCTTCGTCTCCGCCTACGACGTCGACCCCTTCGACGTCCCGGACACCGAGAAGTCAAGCCTGCTCACCGACCTCTCCGAGCAGCTCCTCGCGGCCGACGGCGTCGAGCACGTGCAGACGCGGTGCATGCACGTGAAGGAGCAGAAGTACTACGCCGACACCGCGGGCACCCGCACGCGGCAGCAGCGGATCCGCATCCAGCCGGAGTTCACCGCGCTCACCGTCGACCGGGCGACCGGCGCCTTCGAGAGCATGCGCACGCTGGCCCCGCCGGTCGGCCGCGGCTGGGAGTACCTCACGGGCACCGGCTGGGACTGGCGCGCGGAGCTGGCCGAGATCCCGGAGCTGCTGCGGGAGAAGACGAAGGCGCCGTCGGTCCAGGCCGGCCGGCACGACCTCGTCGTCGACCCGTCGAACCTGTGGCTGACCATCCACGAGTCCGTCGGCCACGCCACCGAGCTCGACCGGGCGCTCGGCTACGAGGCGGCCTACGCCGGGACGTCGTTCGCCACCGTCGACAAGCTCGGCACCCTGCAGTACGGCTCGCCGGCGATGAACGTGACCGGCGACCGCACCGCGCTGCACGGGCTCTCCACCGTGGGCTGGGACGACGAGGGCGTCGCCGGGCAGCAGTGGGACATCGTGAAGGACGGCGTGCTGGTCGGGTACCAGATCGACCGCAACATGGCCCGGCTGCGCGGGCTGGGCCGCTCCAACGGCTGCACCTTCGCCGACTCGCCGGGTCATGTGCCGGTGCAGCGGATGGCCAACGTCTCGCTGCGGCCGGACCCGGCGGGCCCCTCGACGGAGGACGTCATCGCCGGCGTCGAGCACGGCATCTACGTCGTCGGCGACAAGAGCTGGTCGATCGACATGCAGCGCTACAACTTCCAGTTCACCGGCCAGCGGTTCTACCGGATCGAGGGCGGCCGGCTGGCCGGCCAGCTGCGGGACGTGGCCTACCAGGCGACCACGACGGACTTCTGGGGATCGATGGCGGTCGTCGGCGGGCCGGACACCTACGTCCTCGGCGGCGCGATGAACTGCGGCAAGGCCCAGCCCGGTCAGGTCGCCCCGGTCAGCCACGGCTGCCCGGTGGCGATGTTCGAGGGCGTGAACATCCTCAACACGGTGCAGGAGGCTGGGCGATGAGTCGCGTGTCCCCGCAGGAGCTGGTCGAGAAGTGCCTCGCGGCCTCGACGGCCGACGACCAGATCACCTTCGTCGTCGAGAGCTCCGAGGCCAACCTCCGCTGGGCCGGCAACAGCCTGACGACGAACGGGTCGATGCGCTCCCGCCAGGTCGTCGTCATCTCCTTCGTCGACGGCGGCGCCGGCATGGCCGCCGGCACCGTCACGCGCACCGGGACGCCGGACGTCGCCGAACTGGTCGCGGCCAGCGAGCAGGCCGCCCGGGACGCCGGCCCCGCGGAGGACGCCGTCCCGCTGATCAGCGACGCGCCGCCGGGCAGCGGCGACTGGGACGCGCCCGCCGCCGAGACGTCGATCGAGGTCTTCGCCGGGTTCGCGCCGGACCTCGGGCAGGCGTTCGGCGAGGCGCGCGACCGCGACGAACTGCTCTACGGCTTCGCCGAGCACGGCATGGCGACGACGTTCCTCGGCAGCTCCACCGGGCTGCGCCTGCGGCACGACCAGCCGAGCGGGCGGGTGGAGCTGAACGGCAAGAGCCCCGACTTCAGCCGCTCCGTGTGGGCGGGGGTGGGCACGCGGGACTTCCGCGACGTCTCGGTGGCCGGCCTCGCGGCCGACGTCGAGCGCAAGATGGGCTGGTCGAAGCGGCGGGTGGAGCTGCCGGCCGGGCGCTACGAGACGCTGCTGCCGCCGTCGGCGGTCAGCGACCTGATGATCTACCTGTACTGGACGATGGAGGCCCGCGACGCCGACGAGGGCCGCAACGTCTTCGCCAAGCCGGGCGGCGGCAACCGCGTGGGCGAGCGGCTGGCCGCCCTGCCGGTGACGCTGCGGAGCGACCCGCACGCTCCTGGCCTGGAGACCGCCCCGTTCCAGGTGGTCGGGGCCTCCTCGGGATCGGCGTCCGTCTTCGACAACGGGATGGCCAGCCCGGCGATCAGCTGGATCACCGACGGCACGCTCACCAACCTCATCCGGCCGCGGGCCTGGGCGCTGAGGACGACGGCCCCGGCCACGGCTGCGCTGGACAACCTGATCCTCGAGGACCCGACGGCGACGGCGTCCCTGGAGGAGATGCTCGCGGCCACCGACCGGGGGCTGCTGCTGACCACCCTCTGGTACATCCGCGAGGTCGATCCCCAGACGCTGCTGCTCACCGGGCTCACCCGCGACGGCGTCTTCCTCGTCGAGGGCGGCGAGGTGACCGGGGCGGTCAACAACTTCCGCTTCAACGAGTCGCCGGTCGACCTGCTCGGCCGGACGGTCCAGGCCGGCCGGACCGAGCGGACGCTGCCGCGGGAGTGGAACGACTGGTTCACCCGGTGCGCGATGCCCCCGCTGCGGGTGCCGGATTTCAACATGAGCAGCGTCAGCCCGGCCAGCTGATCCCGTGTGGCGGACCCACCCGTCACACCCGTCACGGGAAGGCGTCACACCGGTGTAGTTCTCACAACCGCCTCGTACAGCGCTGGGAAGAAATGACGGGGACGGCGCGTGTTCAGCTGATTACGCTCAATACCGGGAGAGCGTCGCCGCGACATCCCGGCGAATGTCGGTCCCGGAATTCAGCAGTACACGGATCCTGCCGATATCTCGTCCACGATCGATCCAGCAGAGGCACACAGGTCCCCTTCTCCGGGACCGGGGGGAGGACTCCGTGAGCAGGAGTCGCAAGCCGTCCGTCTTCCAGGTGGGCAAGGTCCGGGACGACGGCCGCACGGTCGTCATCTCCGGCTGGGGTCTGGGGTTGTGCACCTCGGGCTGCGCCTGCCACCGCCACCCGATCGCCGGCCACCTCGCCATCGAGGAGGACCAGGCCGGTGGCCTGCTCGGCCTCGCCAGCTACACCGACGGCGGGTGCGACTGCTGCGAGCCGTGGACCGCCGACGAGCTCTCCGCGATCCTGCGCGACCTCGACACGGTCGCCGGCCTGCAGGCCCAGGAGCCCCTCGCCGGCTGAGCGGGACCCCGTCGCCCCTGTGGGGCAGGCGGTGATGTGCGCCCAGGGTGCGTTCCGATCTCCGGAATGGACCCGGGGCGCACATTTCTGCTCGGGTGGGAATGGTGTGCCGCACGGGGCGAATGCCCACTCCTGGTGCGGATGTGACGCGCGGGATGTGACCCCGGAAAGCGGTCAGCGCGCCTCCCCCTACTTGTCGATACCAAATCCTTACCGTCCGTGCTGACGCGCAACGAACGAGGCCCCTTCCCCGGGTCCGGCGCAGACTGACGGAGGCGGACGGTGCAGTCCTCGCGCACGACGACCCGGCGCCGCTCGCGTGCCGTCCTCGCCCTCGGCGGCGTCCTCGTCGCCGTCATGACGGGTGTCCTGGCGCCTGCGCCCGCGGCAGCGGACCCGACGACGTCGGGCCAGGCGCAGGCTCTCGCGCAGGAGACGGCCCAGCAGCTCACCGCCACCGAGGAGCAGCTGCACGAGTCCGAGCTGGTCGTCGCGGCGCAGCAGCAGACCGCCGACGACGCGGCCGCCGCGGCCGCCGCCGCGCACGAGGCGCTGGAGGTCTTCGCGCCGCGCATCCGGGCCATCGCGCAGAGCGGGTTCACCGGCGAGAGCCAGTCGCGGGTCGCGGCCTTCCTCACCAGCGAGTCCGCCGAGGAGTTCGTCCAGCAGATGACGACGCTGGACATGATCGCCGCGCACACCGACACCGTCGTCACCGAGGCGTCCGTGGCGCAGCGGGCCGCCGAGGAGGCGCAGGCCGACGCCGACGAGGCCGCGGCTGCCGCCCGCGCCGGCCTCGAGCAGCTGCAGGCGCAGCAGGCCGAGCTGAAGCAGAAGGTCGACGCCTACCAGGCGGACTTCGCCCGGCTGTCGGCCGCCGAGCAGGCAGCGGTGACCACCGCGGTGGCCGGGCGCACGCTCGAGGCGCCGCGCGACCTGCCCATGCCGCCGGGTGCCGCGGGCGAGGCCATCGCGACCGCCCTCGCCCAGGTCGGCGACCGGTACGAGCACGCGGCGATGGGCCCCGACGCCTTCGACTGCTCCGGCCTGACGGCCTACGCGTACGCCGCGGCCGGCATCTCGCTGCCGCACTCCAGCCGTGCGCAGTCCCAGCTGGGCACCCAGGTCTCGCGGGCCGAGCTGCAGGCCGGCGACCTCGTCTTCTTCTACACCCCGATCAGCCACGTGGGCCTCTACATCGGCGGCGGGATGATGGTGCACGCCCGCACGTACGGCTCCCCGGTCGCCGTCACCAGCGTCGACCAGCGCGGCTTCCGGTTCGGCGTCCGCCTCGGCTGACGAAGGACCCCGTCCTCCTCACCCCTCGCACGCTCGGGGCGAGCCTCTGGACGGGGCCTTACGGCCGGTCGCCCTCGGCCAGCATCTGCACCGCGGCAGCGATCCGCTTCGCCCGCGTCGCCGGGGTGCCGGCGGTGTGCACCCGCCAGAGGATGGCGTAGCGGTTCTGGCTGTCCAACGCGTCGTAGGCCGCCCGGGCCGCGGGCTCCGCGTCCAGGGCCGCCGCCAGGTCGTCCGGCATGGTGACCGTGGCCGGACCGGCGTAGGCGCGCTCCCACCGCCCGTCGGCCTTCGCCGCGTCGACGGCGGCCAGGCCGGCCGGACGCATCCGCCCCTCCGCGATCAGCCGCTCCACCGTCGTGACGTTCTTCTGCGACCAGACGCTGCGCGGACGTCGGGGCGTGATCCGCTGGAGGTAGAAGCGGTCGTCGAGCCGGTTGGCGCGGCCGTCGATCCAGCCGAAGCAGAGCAGGACCTCGACCATCTGCTCCCAGTTGACCGACGGGACGCCCGTGCCCTTCTTGGCGATCTTCACGTAGAGCCCCGGCGCCGTCGCGTGCTCGGCGTCCAGCCAGGCCTCGAGCGCGGACTGGTCGGGGAAGGCGAGCACCGGGAGGTCGGTGGGCAGCGTCACGGCTCCATCCTGCCGTCGGGTGCCGACGGTTTCGGGGCTCGCCCGCGCGGCTAACGCCGTCCGGGTGGCCGCAGGGTGCGGCACGGACGGGGGTGGCCGTGAGCGACCGGGGACCTGGGCCGTCGGTGGTGTGGCTCGTCCGCCACGGCGAGAGCATGGGCAACGTCGCCGACGCGAAGGCGCAGCAGGCCGGCGCCGGCCGGCTCGAGCTGGACATCCGCGACCCCGACGTCCCGCTGTCGGACACCGGCCGGTCGCAGGCGGAGGCCCTCGGCCGCCACCTGGCCGACCTGCCCGAGGACCAGCGGCCCACCGCGGTGCTCAGCTCGCCGTTCGCGCGGGCGCTGACCACCGCGCAACTGGCCACCGCGAAGCTCGACGTGCGGGTGCGCACCGACGAGCGGCTGCGGGAGCGTGACTTCGGCGCGTTCGACGGGATGACCGGTACCGGCATCCGCGAGCACTTCCCCGACGAGGCCCGGCGCCGCGACCTCCTCGGCAAGTTCTACTACCGGCCCCCGGGCGGGGAGAGCTGGGCCGACGTCGCCCTCCGGCTGCGCAGCCTGCTGGCCACCGAGGCCCTCCGGCACGACTGCGAGCGGCTGATGATCGTCGCGCACCAGGCCGTGATCATGGTGCTCCGGTACGTCCTGGAGGAGCTGACCGAGCAGGAGCTGCTCGAGGTCGACCGGGAGGAGCAGGTCGCCAACGCCTCGCTGACCCGTTACGAGATGGACGACGCCGGCGACCTGGTGCTGGCCGAGTTCAACGCCGTCGACCACCTGGTCGCGGAGGACGAGGACGTCACCGAGGAGCCCGATGTCGCCCAGCAGCCCTGAGCCGACCCTCGTCACGCCCGAGGTGCTGCGCGGACGGCCGCTACCGGAGCCGACCGGGGGGAAGAACGCCCGCGGGTCGATCCTGGTGATCGGCGGCAGCACCGAGACCCTCGGCGCCGTCCTGCTCGCCGCGGAGGCCGCCATGCGGGCCGGGGCGGGCAAGCTGCAGGTGGCCACGGTCGCCTCCCTGGCGCCGTTCGCCGCCACGGCGCTGCCCGAGGCGCTCGTCCGCGGGCTGCCGGAGACGGACGGCGGCGCCATCGCGCCCGACGCCGCCGACTCGGTCCGCGACCTGGCGGAGGCGGCCGACGCCGTCCTGATCGGGCCCGGCATGGCGGACAAGGAGGCGACCCAGGCGTTCGGGGAGCGGCTCCTGCCGCACCTGTCCGGACCGATGGCCCTCGACGCGCTCGGGCTGTCCTGCGTGACCGCGGACGACACCTGCCTGCACCACCTCGGCGGCCGGGTGGTGCTGACGCCGAACCCGATGGAGATCGCCTACGCCCTGCACACCGACGAGGAGGCGATCGAGGCGGACCCGGCGTCGGCCACGCTGGACCTGGCCGGGCGGGCCCGGGCGGTCGTCGGTCTCGGCGGGGCCACCTCGTGGATCGCCACCCACGACGGGGAGCTCTGGCAGGACGAGAGCGGGAGCGCCGGGCTGGGCGTCTCGGGCTCCGGCGACGTGCGGGCCGGGATCACCGGCGGCCTGCTGGCCCGCGGGGCCGACCCGGCCCAGGCCGCGATCTGGGCGGCGTACGTGCACGGCCGCTGCGGGGAGCGGCTCTCGTCGTCGGTGGGACGGCTCGGCTTCCTGGCCCGCGAGCTGCCCCCGGAGATCCCCAAGGCGCTGGCGGAGGTGGTGCCCTAGACCTCGGCGCGCAGCATCTCGGCGGCCAGCGCCAGGGAGCGCATCTTGCCGGCCGCGGAGTCGCGGGGCAGGTACTTCAGGCCGCAGTCGCTGGTGAGCACCAGCCGGTCGACGTCGACGTCGTCCAGGGCGCGGCGCACCCGGTCGGCCACCACCTCCGGCGTCTCCACCTCCGGGGTGGACAGGTCGAGGACGCCCAGGGCGATGCCCTTGCCCCGCAGCGGCCGGAGGGTGGCCGGGTCCAGGTGCGACTGCGCCGTCTCGACCGCCACCGTGTCCACCGGGGTGTCGGCGAGCTCCGGCAGGAACGAGTAGCCGTCCGGCCGCTCGGACACCATCGCCGCGTAGCCGAAGCACAGGTGCAGGTGCACCGGGCCGGGGGCGCCCTCGACCGCCAGGGTGACCGCCTCGGCGCCGTACCGCCGGGCGACGTCGGGGCGGGCCTGCAGCCACGGCTCGTCGATCTGGACGATGTCGGCGCCGGCGGCGAAGAGGTCGGCGATCTCCTCCCGGACGACGTCCGCGTACGCCAGGGCCAGGCCGCGGTCGTCGCCGTAGTGGTCGTCCTGCGCCTGCTGCGCCATCGTGAACGGGCCGGGCACCGTGATCTTCATGGTGCGGTCGGTGTGCGCGCGCAGGAAGCGGACGTCCTCGACCTGCACCGGGGCCGGCCGGCGGATCTCGCCGGTCACCCGCGGCACCGGGATCTCGACCCCCGACCGGTTGCGGACCGAACCGGCGCGGTCGAGGTCCAGGCCGTCGAGCGCGGTCGCGAAGTGGTTGGAGTAGGACTCCCGGCGGATCTCCCCGTCGGTCACCACGTCGAGGCCGGCCTCCTCCTGCGCGCGCAGGGCCGCCAGCGTGGCGTCGTCCTGGGCCTCCTGCAGGTACCGCGGCTCGACGCGCCACAGCTCGCGCGCCCGGACCCGCGGCGGGAACTG
>DASQTE010000413.1:0-6380 GCA_035642035.1 Blastococcus sp. | reverse complement strand
CGTCATCGCCCTGACCAGGAACGTCGCCGCCGAGCTGGGGGCGTGGTCGATCCGCGTCAACGCGATCGCGCCGGGCAAGATCCTCACCCCGATGAACGCGGCGAACATCGTCGGCGACCCCGACGCCATGGACGAGGCGCGGGAGGCGTTCGCCACCCGCACACCGCTGCGTGGCCGGATCGGGGAGGCCTCCGACATCGCCCACGCCGCGCTCTGGCTGGCCAGCGACGACGCCGGGTTCGTCAGCGGGCACACCCTGGTCGTGGACGGCGGGCTCACGACCGGCTCGAAGGAGAACGTGGCACCCGGGGAGCACGGCCGGTGGGCCAGCCGTCGGGACCTGGTCCGGGAGGCCGGCCGCAGCGGCGTGCCGGTCGACGCCGGGGCGGACGGCGAACCGGCATGACGACGCCGGCCGCCCGGCTCGCCGCCCTGCCCGGCTATCCGGACCTCGGCCCCGACGACCTGATCCTCAGCCACTTCAGCCTCGGCCGCGCCCGGCCCTTCGACGAGCGCGTCCGCGCCGCCGCCGGCGCCGGATTCGCCGCCATGGGTCTCTACATCGGCGAGTACCAGCGGCTGCGGGCGGAGGGGCTGACCGACGCCGACCTGCGCGCCGTCCTCGATGCCCACGGCATGCGCGTCCTGGAGATCGAGGCGCTGCGGGGCTGGGCCGCGACCGGACCGGAGCGGGAGACGTACCTGGCGACCGAGCGGGCCGTCTTCGGGATGAGCGACGCGCTGGGCCCCGGGCACCACGTCCAGGTGATCGGCCCCTACACCGGCACGCTCGACGACGCGGCCGAGGCCTTCGCCGGGGTCTGCGACCGCGCCGCCGAGCACGGGCTGTGCGCCGCGATCGAGTTCCTGCCGGAGATGTCGAACATCCCCGACGCCGACACCGCCATGGAGATCGTCGACCGCGCCGGGCGGGACAACGGCGGGATCTGCCTGGACGTGTGGCACCACG
Organism: Blastococcus sp.; assembly: GCA_035642035.1. GTDB lineage: Bacteria > Actinomycetota > Actinomycetes > Mycobacteriales > Geodermatophilaceae > Blastococcus_B. The sequence continues at coordinate 5,410 of DASQTE010000413.1, read as the reverse complement.
TGCGGGGCGCGGACGACGAGGAGATGCTGCGCCGCATCCCGCCGGAGCGGATCTTCGCCGTCCAGATCGACGACGGCCCGCGGCGGCGCGTCGACCCGGACTACTACAGCGACTGCACCCGCTACCGCGAGGTGCCCGGCGAGGGCGACTTCGACGTCGCCGGGTTCCTCCGGCTGCTGGCCGGCATGGGGGTGCGGGTCCCCCTGTCCGTCGAGGTCCTCTCCGTGGCTCTGCTGGAGCAGCCGGCCGACGAGCTGGCGCGCGCGCTGTACGAGGGCACGCGCCGGGTGATGTCCGCCGCGCGGGTCTGATCACCGGGCGGGGCGCGGGTCCTCGCGGTCGAGCTCGGCCACGAGCCCGGTCATCACCCGCTGCGGTCGCTCCAGGACCTCGGGCGAGCGCTCCGCCAGCGCCCGCTCGACCAGCTCGGCGAGCCGGTCGGGGAAGACGACGGTGGCCTCGGCCTCCCATGCGTCGAGCGAGCGCTCGACGACCTCCTCCGGTGACGCCTTCGGGTAGGGCACCTCCGCGGCCATGTCCGTGTCGATGAAGCCCGGGTGCGACGTGGTGACGACGACGCCGTCGGCCGCGAGCTGCTCGCGCAGGGCGAGGGCCAGCATCCGGGCGGCGGCCTTGCTGGCGCCGTACACCGGTGAGCTGCGCGAGACGACCAGCCCGGTGACGGAGTTGACGAACAGCACTCCCCCACGGCGCTCGACGAGGGTGGGGGCGAGCGCACGGACGAGGGCCAGCGGACCGAAGACGTTCACCTCGAACGTCTCCCGGCACACCGCCTCGTCGGTGTCCAGCACCCGGCCGGAGGGTGCCAGGCCGGCATTGCTCACGAGCAGGTCCAGGTCGCCGCAGGTCTCCGCGACGGCCCGGCGGTCCTCGGCCACGGTGACGTCGAGCCGGATCGGCACCACCCGGTCGCCGTACCGGTCGCGGGCCGCCGCCACGGACTCCGGCGTGCGGACCGCGGCGTAGACCTTCGCGGCCCCGCGGGCGAGCAGCGCCTCGACGAACGCGCGGCCGAGGCCACGGTTGGCGCCGGTCACGAGGGCGGTCCGCCCGCGGATCTGCATGGTCGCTCCCACGGGTCGAGCCGTCGCGTCGCCGGAGCGTAGCCCGCGGTCAGCGGTAGGTGAGGTTCTCGCCTTCGACGTGGCTGTGCTCGTTGAACGAGAGCAGGGCCAGCCCGGTCCGTCCCGCCGCGAGCTTGGTGACCGCGCCGTTCACGGCGACCCGGTTGAACGCCACCAGCCCGGCCGCGCCCGTGCCGAGCAGGTCGGCGCAGGCAGCGGCGATGACCCCGGCGGAGGTGAACACGACGGCGTCCTGACCGGGCTCCAGGCCGGCGACGAGGTCGTGCAGCGCGCCGGTGACGGCGCCCGTGAACGCCGGCCAGCCCCCGCCGTCGCCGTGCTCCACCCAGGCCACCAGCGCGGCGTCGAGCACGACCTGGAATTCCCGGGACGTCTGCGGCGCCTCGCCCCCCTGGGCGGCGGCGTAGCGCCGGACGAGGTCGATGTGGTCGTACTCGTCCCACCGGCCGTCGACACGCGGCGCCACGTCGACCCCGGCGGCTGCCAGCGCGAGCAGGGCGGTATCGCGCTGCCGCCGCAACGTCCCGTGCACGGCGACCGGCCGCCGCAGCCCCCGGCCGGCGAGCCAGCGCCCGGTGGCCTCGGCCTGCTGCCGGCCGAGGTCGGAGAGCCGGTCGTAGTCGTCGGCGCCGAAGGAGGCCTGCCCGTGGCGCACGAGGAGCACGATCGGCATGGCGTCAGTCTGCCGGACGCCGTGGCGACGCGGACTGGCCGGCCGGACGCGTGCGCCGCACGCTCTGGGGAGGCGACGGTCGCCGGCACCGGACACGGACGGGCGGGAACAGCGATGGGACGGCTGGACGGGAAGGTCGCATTCATCTCCGGGGTGGCGCGTGGCCAGGGGCGGTCGCACGCCGTCCGGCTGGCCCAGGAGGGGGCCGACATCGTCGGCGTGGACCTGTGCGCGGACGTCGGCAGCGTGGGCTACGGGATGGCCACCCCGGACGACCTCGCCGAGACGGCGCGCTTGGTCGAGGCCCACGGCCGGCGGATGATCGCGACCCGAGCCGACGTCCGGGACTCCGCCGCGATGGCGGCCGCGGTGGACGACGGCGTCCGGCAGCTGGGCCGGCTCGACATCGTCCTGGCCAACGCCGGCGTCGCGAGCTTCGCGCCCGCCGAGGAGATGTCGGACGCCATGTGGGACGAGATGATCGACATCAACCTCTCCGGCGTGTTCCGCACGGTGCGCCCGGCCATCCCCCACCTGAAGGCCAACGCGGACGGGGGAGCCATCGTGCTCACCAGCTCGACCGGGGGGCTCAAGGGGCTGGCCAACATCGCCCACTACTGCGCGGCCAAGCACGGCCTGGCCGGTCTGATGAAGACCCTCGCGATCGAGCTGGCGCCGCACCGCATCCGGGTCAACATCGTCGCCCCGACCAACGTCGACACGCGGATGATCCAGAACGAGTCCACCTACGCCCTGTTCTTCCCCGACCGGGACTTCGCCGACGTGACCCCGGAGGAGGCCGCACCCGCCTTCGCGACGCTCAACCTGCTGGACGTGGGCTGGGTCGATCCCTCCGACGTCACGGAGGCCGTCCTGTACCTGGTGGCGGACTCCGGGCGGTTCGTCACCGGCGTCGAGCTCCCGGTGGACGCCGGCATGCTGGCTCGCTGAGCAGGACGCCGGGCGTCGGGCGGGATGTCGGCGGGCCTGCGGAGCCGGCAGCGGTTACCGTCGGGTAGATGTGGCCCAGGCCACTCGCTTCCGGACTGCAGAACAGGCGGGCTCATGCTCTACAGCACCTACCAGTTGCACCGTCGGCTGGGCCGTCCCGTGCGGGCGGCCTCCGGACTCACGGCCCGGGCGCTGCACGCCCTGCCGGCGCCGGCGGCCTCCCTGCCTCCCGTCCGGCAGTTGCGGGCGGCCTGCGACATCGTGGCGCGCGCCCGGCCGACCCACTACCGGCCGGACTGGGGCATCGAGGCCGTCGACGTCGACGGCCGGCTGGCCGAGGTCGTCCAGCAGCCGGTGACGACGACGCCGTTCGCCACCCTGCTGCACTTCGCCAAGCCGACGGTGGCGCAGCAGCCCCGGGTGCTCGTGGTCGGCCCGATGTCCGGGCACTTCGCCACGCTGCTGCGACCGACCATCCGGACGCTGCTGACCGGCCACGACGTGCACGTCCTCGACTGGCACAACGCCCGGGACATCCCCGTCGAGCACGGCCGCTTCGGGCTCGACGAGTACATCGAGCATGTGATGGAGGCGCTGTGCGAGCTCGGGCCGGACATCCACGTGGTCGCCGTGTGCCAGCCCGCCGTCCCGGTGCTGGCCGCCGTCGCGCTCCTCGCGGCCGCCGACGACCCCGCCCAGCCGGAGAGCCTCACCCTCATCGCCGGCCCCGTCGACACGCGGGTGAACCCCGGCCCGGTGAACGCCCTCGCCGAGAAGCGGCCCCTGTCCTTCTTCGAGCGCTGGGTGGTCGACACCGTGCCGGCGCGCTACCCGGGCGCCGGGCGGCGGGTCTACCCGGGCGTCGTGCAGCTGGCGGCCTTCATGTCGATGAACCCGAGGCGGCACCTGTCCGCGCACCTCGGGCTCTTCCGGAACCTGTCGGCCGGGAACACGGCCGAGGCGGCGACCACACGCGCCTTCTACGACGAGTACGGCGCGGTCATGGACGTGCCCGCGGAGTTCTACCTCGAGACGCTGCGCCGCATCTTCATGGAGCACCACCTGCCGACGGGGCAGTTCGTCTGGCGCGGGCAGCAGGTCGACCCGGGGGCGATCAGCCGGACCGCCCTGCTCACCGTCGAGGGGGCGAACGACGACATGTGCACCCCCGGCCAGACCCTCGCCGCCCACGACCTCTGCACCGGGATCCCGGCCGACCGCAGGCAGCACCACCTCCAGGAGGGCGTCGGTCACTACGGCGTGTTCAGCGGGTCGCGGTGGGAGGCCGAGATCTACCCCGTGATCCGCACGTTCATCGCCGCGCAGCAGAGGGTGGGCGGCCCGCTCGCGTCCTGAGGGCGTGGGTCCGCTGCGCGCCCCGCGGCGCCGGCCTGGAGGGAGCAGGACGTGGAGATCCTGGTCGTCGGGACGCTCCGGGTCGACGCGGGCCGGCGGGACGCCCTGTTGGCGGCCATCCGCCCGTGGGTGCGGAAGACGCGCGAGGAGGAGCCGGGCTGCCTCGCCTATGCGTTCACGGCCGACACGGTCGAGGACGACGTGGTGCAGGTGCTCGAGCACTGGCAGGACGAGCACTCGCTCGCGGCCCACTTCCTCCATCCCAACTTCTTCGCCACGAAGGAGGCGCTCCACGCGCACGGCTCGGGCGCGTCCTCGATCGACAAGTACCGCGTCGACCTGAGGGAACCGGTGCGGGACGGCGAGCGCCGCTACCGAGCGGACTTCTTCACCGCAGGCTGAGCGGTCCCCCGCGGCGCGCTCGGCCTCACGGCAGGAAGAGGGACCCGACGGTGAGGATCCCCAGGAGGACGACGATGACGGTCACAGCCCGGACGCCCCGGTAGTCGCACTGGCGGTGCTGCCCGGCGAGGCGACGCACGGGCCGGAAGGCACGGCTGCCCGTCCCCAGGACGGCGAGGGCGCCCAGGACGGCCGCGACGGCGGTGACGGTCGCGAACAGGCCGCCGGAGCGGACCGCACCACGGAGCAGCAGAGCCGCGAGCACACCCGCGGCGACGCCCGTGCGGGTCCACGCGAGGGTCGTCCGCTGGGCCTGCAGGCCCGGGTCGAAGGTCACCCCTCGCCCAGCACGACGAGGACCAGGACGACCAGGGCGACGCCGCAGAGGGCGACCGTGAAGACTGCGAACGCCGGCGTGTGCGGCAGCGACTGACGATGGCGCATCGCCCGCTCGTTGCGAGCCCACCGCCGGTACGCGGACGCGGCGACGGCGAGACCGGAGACGGCGAGGAGCGCGGCCAGGGCCGTGCGGGCACCGGGCACGGCGAACGGCGGGATGATCTGCGCGACCGCCACCGCTCCCGCGAGCAGGGCGAGGGCGGTGCGGACCCACGCGAGGAAGGTCCGCTCGTTGGCGAGGGTGAAGCGGTAGTCGACCGTCGGCTGCGGCACGCGCCCATCCTCCCGGGTTCGCTCCCGGCGATGTCGCTGGACAGCGTCCGGGCGGGTCGACGTAGGGTTTGCGCTACACGGGAAGGAGGTGGTCCAGGAGTGCATACCCCTAGGACTTGTGAGGTGGCTGCCCGCTAGACGGGCACCGCACGTCGGACCGCGAACCCAGTCTGGCGAATCCCAGGCAGTCGCCCGGCCCCCGAGCCTCGGCCCAGTCCAGCCGAGCCGTGTCCCCGTGATGTCCACGGCG
>DASQTE010000412.1:0-4009 GCA_035642035.1 Blastococcus sp. | reverse complement strand
CGGTCGCCGTAGCCGAGGACGAACTCGTCGAAGCCCGGCAGCAGGAGCACGCCCTCGGCCTCGCTGCGGGCGGCCGCGAGCCGGTCGGGCGTGGCGGGGTCCATGAGGTACTCGGTTCCGTCGACGGTCACCGCGTCCAGCCGGTCCCGGACCACCGCCAGACCGTTCCGCACGTCGCGGACGGTGCTGCCGGCCCAGCGCACCAGGTCGGCGACCGTGGCGGGGCCGTGCCCGGTGAAGAAGCGCAGCGCGAGCTCGGCCAGTGCCTCGTCGCGGTCCAGCCGGCGCTCGTCCCGGACCCAGTCGTCGAGCAGCACGAACAGCTGCTCGCCGGCGCCGTCCGTGGGGCCGAGGCAGAGGGTGCCGGTCTGGGACAGGTACCAGAGCAGGTGGTAGCCGCGCTGCCCGGTGACGGGGACGTCCTTCGCGATCACGGCGAGCAGCTCCGCCCGTGACGCCCGTCCCTGCCCGGCGAGCGCCTCGAGGACCAGCTCCCGGGCCCGCTCGGCCTGTGCCTCGTCGAGCTCGAGCCCCGCCCAGCGCTTGCCCACCCCCGCCAGCGCACGGACGCCCACGGTGTCGAGGAACCAGCGCAGGTCCTCGGCGGCGACGAGGTGCAGGGTGCCGCGCATGGGCCACGACCGGACGACCTCCCCGGCGTCGAGGGCGGCCTCGACGTCCCCGCGCCGGCGGCTCGCCGTCCGCAGGGCCACGGACGTCAGCGCACCGGGGTAGTCCTGCGCCTGGACGGCGCCGAGCAGCCGCACTGCGTCGGCCGCCGTCAGCTCACCCGGACCCACCAGCCGGAGAGCGGCCAGGCGGAGGAGTCCGATGTCGCGCAGCGAGGTCACCGGCCCACCGTGGCAGGCGGGTGCGACAGACTCCAGCCCGTGCGGGCGGAGGACTGGGACGAGCGCTACACCGAGCGGCAGCAGTGGTCGTCGGAGCCGAACACGCTGGTCGCCGAGCTGCTGGCCGGGCTCCCGCCCGGGGACGCCGTGGACCTCGCCGCCGGGGAGGGCCGGCACGCGCTCTGGCTCGCCGCGCGCGGGTGGCGGGTCACGGCCGTGGACTTCTCCGCCGTGGGACTCGGCCGCGGGCGGGCGCAGGACGGGGCCGGGAGGGTGACGTGGGTGGCCGCCGACGTGACCACCTGGACGGTGCCCCCGGGAAGCCTCGACCTCGTGCTCGTGGCCTACCTGCACCTCGCCGAGGACGACATGCTCGCCGTCCTCACCCGGGCGGTCGGCTGGCTGCGGCCCGGTGGCCGGCTGCTGGTGCTGGGCCACGACGTGGCGAACCTGACGGCCGGTGTCGGCGGGCCGCAGGAGGCCGCGGTCCTGCACAGCGCCGAGCGGCTCACCCGGGTCGCCGAGCTGCTCGCCGTCGACCGGCTGGAGCAGGTGCGCAGGGAGACCCCGGCCGGCACCGCCCTGGACACCCTGCTGTGGGGCCGGAGGCGGGCCTGAACGCCCGGTTCCGGCGGTAGCGTGCCGACCATGAACATGATGGGCAGCGGCAGGCGGGCCGAACGGCGCAGGCGGGTGGTGGCCCTGGTCATCGTGTTCGGGATGGTCCTGGCCGCGGCCGCGACGATCATCTCCCTCATGCTCCTCTGAGGCGCGCGCACGATGCGCGACGAGATCGACGCCTGGTTCGACTCGGCCGGTGCGCGCAGCGGGGAGCTGCGCCGGGTCGACGAGTTCGTGACGGCGGCCGCGCCCGGCATCGACCGCCAGCTCGTGCCGATGGGCAGCTCGGCCATGCTCGGCTACGGGCTCATGCCCTACCGGCCGCGGTCGGCCAAGGAGACGACCATGTGGCCGCTGATCTCGCTGGCAGCGCAGAAGCGCCACCTCTCCCTCTACGTGAGCGCCGTCGTCGACGGCGAGTACCTGGCCGAGCAGCGGGCCGAACGGCTCGGCAATGTCTCGTGTGGCCGGAGCTGCATCCGGTTCACGTCCCTCGACGAGGTCGACGCCGCCGAGCTGAGCGCCCTGGTGAGGGACGCGGTGGCCGCCACGGCGGCCGGGGGCAACGGCTACTCGGCCACCTGATCCGCGCCACGCCGTGGGCGAACAGCGAGCGGGACCTTGGTCCCTGGCCGACGCGCGTCGCGCAAGCCACGGTGTTCCAACACGACATCGGCCGCCTGGTCCGGCGGCCTCGGGGGGAACACTCACCGCCGCACTGCGGCCGCGCACCGGAGGACACGTCCATGACGTTGGCTGTCCCGCCCACCGTCCCCGACCAGTCCGTCCGTTCCGCCGTCGCACGGCTGCGCCAGGAGTTCCCCGAACTCGGTGCAGACCCGATCGTCCTCGTCGTCCGCACCTGCCGCGAGGAGCTGCGCGGCTCGCCCACCGATGCGCTGCCGGAGCTCGTCGAGCGGCTGGCGCGCCAGCGCCTGCGGGTGTCCCTGGACTGAGCCCGACCGCGCCGGAAACGCGGTTGCCCGCACCGGGAGGATGTCCCGGTGGGCTACGTGGACGTGAGCGCGGTACGGCACACCCTCTCCGACGGGCGGGTGCTGCTGGACGACGTCAACTTCCGCGTCGGCGAGGGCGCCCGGGCGGCGCTCGTCGGTGAGAACGGCGCCGGGAAGACGACGCTGCTGCGGATCATCGCCGGCGACCTGGTCCCGGAGGCCGGCTCGATCGCCCGGACCGGCGGCCTGGGCGTGATGCGGCAGTTCATCGGCTCGGTCCGCGACGACACCACGGTCCAGCGGATGCTCGTCGACCTCTCGCCGCCCGCCGTCCGGGCGGCCTGGGACACGCTGGAGGCCGCCGAGCTCACGCTCATGGAGACCGACGACGAGCGCTCGCAGATGGCCTACGCCGACGCGCTCGCGCAGTGGGGCGACGCCGGGGGCTACGACGCCGAGGTCACCTGGGACACGGTCACCGTCGCCGCCCTCGGCGTCCCGTACGACCGCTGCAAGTACCGGGAGCTGTCGACGCTGTCCGGTGGGGAGCAGAAGCGGCTGGCGCTCGAGGCGCTGCTGCGCGGGCCCGACGAGGTGCTGCTCCTCGACGAGCCGGACAACTACCTCGACGTCCCGGGCAAGCGGTGGCTGGAGGAACGGCTGCTCGACACCCGCAAGACCGTGCTCTTCGTGAGCCACGACCGGGAGCTGCTCGCACGGGTGGCCGACCGGGTGGTGACCGTCGAGGGCGGGTCGGCGTGGGTGCACGGCGGCGGCTTCGTCAGCTACCACGCGGCCCGGACGGCGCGGCACGAGCGGCTGGCCGAACTGCGCCGGCGCTGGGACGAGGAGCACCAGCGGCTGGTCGACCTGGTGCGCACCCTGCAGCAGCAGGCGGCGAACTCGCCGGACATGGCCAACCGGTACCACGCGATGCAGACCCGGCTGGCCAAGTTCGAGGCGGCGGGGCCGCCGCCGGAGCGGCCGCCGGAGCAGAAGGTGTCGATGCGGCTGCGGGGCGGCCGCACCGGCGTCCGGGCGGTGATCGCCGAGCAGCTGGAGCTGACCGGGCTGATGCAGCCGTTCGACCTGGAGGTCTGGTACGGCGACCGGGTCGGCGTCCTGGGCGCCAACGGCGCGGGCAAGTCGCACTTCCTGCGCCTGCTCGCCGGCCAGTCCGTGACGCACGCCGGCGACTGGCGGCTCGGCGCCCGCGTCGTCCCGGGGTTCTTCGCCCAGACGCACGCCCACCCCGAGTGGCAGGACCGCACGCCGGTCGACCTGCTCTGGCACGGCGAGCCCGGGCGTCCGGGCGTCGACCGGGGCCGGGCCATGGCGGCGCTGCGCCGGTACGGCCTGGCCGAGGCCGGCGAGCAGCCGTTCCGGACGATGTCCGGCGGTCAGCAGGCGCGGCTCCAGATCCTGCTGCTGGAGCTGTCGGGGTCGACGCTGCTGCTGCTCGACGAGCCGACCGACAACCTCGACGTCCTCTCGGCCGAGGCGCTGGAGGAGGCGCTGGCCGCCTTCGACGGCACCGTCCTCGCCGTCACCCACGACCGGTGGTTCGCCCGTTCCTTCGAC
>DASQTE010000411.1:0-2733 GCA_035642035.1 Blastococcus sp. | reverse complement strand
GGTGGTGACCAGGCCGAACAGCGAGACCCCGCCGGCCGGACGGAAGGCGAGGGTGGCGTCGAACGGGCCGATCGGTGCGGAGATCCGGCCGAAGAGCAGCACCGCGATGAGCGCGCCGGCCAGGGCGACGACGACCCGGAGGGCCCATCGCCCACCCGTGCGGGCGCGGCCGGCCCAGGGGGAGGGGGCGGCCGCCGTCGGCTCGCTCACCGCGCTCACGTTACTGAGCGGCCGCTGCCCCCGTCGGACGGAAGATCCAGCGCAGCGCGGCGAAGCGGATCAGCCCGATGAGGCCGGTGACGGCGGCGACCAGGCTGATCTGCAGGGCCGGGTGGGCCGAGCCGACGCTGGCGTCCAGCCAGCGGAGCGCGACGCTGGTGGTGACCAGGCCGAACAGCGAGACCCCGCCGGCCTCGATCTGGGCGGTCAGCCAGCCGACGCGCTCCTCGGCGCGGAAGGTCAGCCGGCGGTGCAGCTCGTTGGCCAGGACCGACGAGGCGACCGTGGCGATGATGTGCGCCGCCAGGTAGCCGAAGCTCTCCAGGCCGAGGAACAGCAGCGCGTAGACGCCCGTCGACGAGCCGCCGACCAGCACGAACCGGATGAACTGGCCCAGCGTGTCGTCCCGGCGGACCTGCTCGGAGACCACGTGCGCGACGTCGCCCGCCACGTGCGCAGGACCGTGCGCGAGGTCACCGACAGGCTCGGTGTCCTCCGCGCGGCGGCGCAGCAGGGAGGGGCAGGTCACGACGGTCCTCTCTCGGTTCTGGGCGGGCTGGGTTCAGGTTCCTCTACCGGCCAACCCCTGTCACGCGAAAACATGCCAGCTCACCCTGACGATTCGGTGTCGGTTCGATCACCATCGGCCGTCGATCGCCTGCTCTCGGGTGGGTCGCTCGCGGGAAACGGGGGTAGGGGACCGCCCATGAGCCTCATGGGGATCCTCGACCGGGTTGCCGACGTCCAGGCCTTCGACAAGGTCATCGAGCCCGCGCGCCGCGCGGTGAACGCCGCGTTGCGGCCCCAGGCGTTGAAGGACCTGCTGCACGGGACGTGGCTGGGGCACCCCATCCACCCGGTCCTCGTGCAGGTGCCCGTGGGCAGCTGGGTCTCGGCCGGCGTGCTCGACGCCGTCCCGCCGCTGCGGCCGGCGGCGACCGTGCTGATCGGCACCGGCGTGGCCGCCGCCGTCCCCGCGGCGCTGACCGGGGCCGCGGACTGGTCGGAGCAGGACACGGGGGTGCGCCGCCTCGGCGCCATGCACGCGGTGGCCAACGTCGCCGCGCTGGGTCTCTACGTCGGGTCGCTCGTCGCCCGCAGCAGGGGGCGGCAGACCCTGGGCCGGGTGCTGTCCTACTCGGGGCTCGGCATCGCCACCGGGTCGGCCTCGGTGGGCGGGCACATGTCCTACGCGCAGTCCTCGGGCGCCTCGCACTCGGCGACGGCAGCTCGGGCGCTCACCTCCGACTGGATCGACCTCGGCCCGCTCGACGACCTGCCCGAGGGCCGGCCGGCACTGCGCACGGGCAAGGGGAGCAGCGTCGCCGTCCCGCTGGCCGCCGTCCGGCGCGGGGCGAGGGTCGACGTCTTCGTCGGGGCCTGCTCGCACCTCTCGGGGCCGCTGCACGAGGGCCGGGTGGAGGCGGTGCGCGGGCACGAGTGCCTCGTCTGCCCGTGGCACGGCTCGGCCTTCGACCTGGACGACGGCTCACCGCGCCGTGGACCGGCCGCGAACCCGCAGGAGAAGCTCGAAGTCCGGATGGAGGCCGGCCGGGTGATGGCCCGGCTGCCCGGACGCAACCGGTAGCCGTCCTCGGCGTCCTACCCTTCGCCGCATGAGGCGGACGGCGGCCGGACTGCTCGTGGCGCTGACCGCTGCCTGCGGGGCGACGCCGTCGCCCGCGGCCGCCCCGTCGTCGTCGGCCGCCCCCTCGTCGGCGCCGGTCGAGGCGGCCCTCCCGGCGGTGCCGGGCCTGGAGGCGGAGGCGGTGCGGCTGCGCACCGACGAGGCGATCGGCGGGCAGTTCCAGGTGCGGATCACGGACACGGGGGACGACGAGTTCACCGTCACCTCGGTGGCGCTGGACTCCCCCGGCTTCACCGCCCTGCCCGCGACGGCGGAGACGGCGGAGTTCGCTCCCGGCCGGGTCATCGACCTGCCGACGCCCTACGGCACCCCGGTGTGCGACGCGGAGCCGCTCCCGGCGGCCGCGCAGCTGACCGTCGTGCGTCCCGACGGCGTGCAGGAGGCGGTGCGGGCGCCGCTCTCGGCCGACGTGCTCCAGCTGATCCACGACGAGGAGTGCGCCGTCCTCGCGGTCGCCGAGGTCGTGGACGTCGCGGTGACCGACCTGGCCGATGCCGGGGACTCGCTCGCCGGATCCCTGACGCTGACCCACCACGAGGGCGACGAGCCCGTCACGGCGGCGACGCTGGGCCGCAGCGTCCTGGTCGACGTCGTGGCGGAGGACCTGCCGCTCGAGCTCGCCGGGGACGAGCGGAGCGCGCGGACGGACGTGTCCTTCACGCCTGCGACGTGCGACCCGCACGTGCTCTCGGAGACGAAGAAGCCCTTCGTCTTCCCGCTGACCGTCCAGGCGGGGGACGACGACCCGGTGGCGATGGACCTCCCGCTCGACCAGGCGGCGCGGGACCGGCTGGCCGCTCTCGTGCAGCGGGTGTGCGCCGTCGGCGGGTGAGGCCGAGGAAGAAGCCGGCCCGGCGGCCCCGGGG
>DASQTE010000410.1:0-4918 GCA_035642035.1 Blastococcus sp. | reverse complement strand
CATCGCCACGCTCGCCCGCACCGTGCGCGAGGTGGAGGCGGCCGTCCAGCGCGGCCGCGTCACACCCGCCGTCCGCACGAAGTTCCAGGCCGTGGCCCTGCTCGTGCGCGAGGAGCACGCGCGGGTCAAGGCCGACGACAGCATCGGCGACACCCGCCGGGCCGAGCAGCTCAAGCGCCTGGACGGCGTCGCGACCATCCTCGCGAAGACCGCCGTGCGCGACACCGGGCTCCTGTCCCTCCTGTCGGAGGACGCGGTCGCCAGCGATGCCGCCCGGTCCCTCACCCGCGAGATGCTGCGGGCCGTCGGGGTCGAGCCGGCCGTCGAGGAGGCTCCGGAGGAGGAGCCCCTCGCCGCGCCCGCCACTCCCGAGCGCCGGGTGGTCCCGCAGTCGGTCGTCTCCCGCCAGCTGGCCAACCCGTTCCTGGCCCCGGACTTCTCCGCCGCGCCGCAGCGCCCGGCCCGGCCCCGTCGGCTGGCCGGCTGGGAGCTGATCAACCCGCTGCTGAACTCCTTCGAGCGTGCCGGGGCCGGTGCCCCGGCGTCCATGCCGCTCCCGGCGCCGACCTCGCTGCGGGCGCCCGGGAACCTGCGGCTGATGCCGCACCAGGCGCAGTTGGTGGCGGCGGCGGCCGACGGCCACCGGACGTTCCTGCTCGCCGACGAACCGGGCCTGGGCAAGACGGCCCAGGCGCTGCTCGCGGCGGAGGCGGCGAACGCCTACCCCCTGCTCGTGGTCGTGCCGAACGTCGTCAAGACCAACTGGGCGCGCGAGGCCGGCCGCTGGACACCCAACCGCCCGGCCACGGTCATCCACGGCAACGGCGACACGATCGACGGCTTCGCCGACATCGTCGTCGTCAACTACGAGGTGCTCGACCGCCACGTGGGGTGGATCGGCGACTTCGGCTTCCGCGGCATGGTCGTCGACGAGGCGCACTTCATCAAGAACAAGACCTCGCAGCGCTCGCAGCACGTCCTGGAGCTGTCCGACCGCATCCGGTCCCGGACGATGCGGCCGCTGCTGATGGCGCTGACCGGCACGCCGCTGATCAACGACATCGAGGACTTCCGGGCGATCTGGCAGTTCCTCGGCTGGATCGACGAGTCCAAGCCCCTCGGCGAGCTGATGGACGCGCTCGAGGACACCGGCCTGACGCCGGCCGACCCGGGGTTCTACCCGGCCGCCCGGCAGTGCGTCATCGACCTCGGCGTCGTCCGCCGCCGCAAGGTCGACGTCGCGGCCGACATCCCCGCCCGCCGCATCGCCGACCTGCCGGTCGAGCTCGACGGGCCGACCGGCCGGTCGATCCGGGCCGCCGAGCGCGACCTCGCCCGCCGCATGGTCGCGCGCTACGAGACCGCGCTCGCCAACCGCTCGTCGGACGTCGTCGAGGGCATCGACGCCGCCCTGGTGCGCCGGATCGCCCGGGCGGAGCTCAAGGACGCCGCGACCACGTCCGGCGAGAACGTGTTCAGCATGGTGCGCCGCATCGGCCAGGCAAAGGCGCCGCTGGCCGCCGACTACGCCGCGCAGCTCGCCCGGAGCGCGGGCAAGGTGGTCTTCTTCGCCAAGCACATCGACGTCATGGACGCCGCCGAGGAGTCCTTCGCCCGGCAGGGGATCCGGTTCGCGTCGATCCGGGGCGACCAGACGTCGACGGTGCGGCAGCGCAACATCGACTCCTTCGTGAAGGACCCGGACGTCGCGATCGCGGTCTGCTCGCTGACCGCCGCCGGCGTCGGCCTCAACCTGCAGGTCGCCTCCAACATCGTGCTCGCGGAGCTCTCCTGGACCGACGCCGAGCAGACGCAGGCCATCGACCGCAGCCACCGCATCGGTCAGTCGGAGCCGGTCACGGCATGGCGGATCATCGCCGCGCAGACGATCGACTCGCGGATCGCCGAGCTGATCGACAGCAAGGCGGGGCTCGCCGCCCGGGCGCTCGACGGCTCGGACGAGGAGGTGTCGGCCTCGGGCGACGTGCAGCTCGATGCACTGGTGTCCCTGCTGACCGACGCGTTGTCGGCGTCGCTCTAGCCGACCTCCAGGAGGCGACGGGCGAGGGCCTCGTCGGAGGAGGGCACCAGCACGCTGACGCCCTGCAGGTCCCACTGGGGCTCCTGCCCTCCCGCGTCGTCCGTCGCCACGGCCGCCCGCAGACCGTGGCTGATCAGCAGGCCGACGATCAGGTCCGCCTCCGCGCGGCTGCCCACGACCGCCACGGCGACAGGTGCTCCGTCCACGCGCTCCTCCTCGGCCCGGTCCCGTGTCCACGACGGCTCCCAGCGTCGGACCTGCCGCCGGCGGGTCGCACCGGTGGATGTCACTGGTCCCGGGCCGGCTCGCTCCCCGGGTCCCGGTGGCGGACCGCCCAGCCTCAGCGGGCGGCGGGAACCGGTGGTGCGGGGGCCCGTCCGGCGCCCGCGAAGGGGATGCGGACGCGCAGGACGGTCTCACCCGGGCGGGACCGGATGCCGATGTCCCCGCGGTGCCGGTCGACGATGCGCCGGGAGATGTCGAGGCCCAGGCCCGTGCCCTCTCCGACGCCCTTGGTGGTGAAGAAGGGGTCGAAGGCGTGCTTCTGCGTCTCGGGGGACATCCCGGGGCCGGTGTCGGCGATCTCGACGACCACCGCGCCGTGGTCGACGCGGGTCGAGACCCGGAGCGTGCCGCTGCCGGCCATCGCGTGGAGCGCGTTGTCGATGATCTGGGTCCACACCTGGTTCAGCTCGGCGGCGAGCGCCTGGATGCGGGGGACGTCGGAGCCGTAGTCGCGGACGACCGTCACGTCGCCCGGGATGCGGTGCGCGAACATCACGAGGGTGCTCTCCAGCCCCTCGGCGATGTCGGTCTGCTGCATCGAGGCACGGTCGAGCTGCGAGTAGGACTTGACGGCCGCCACCAGGTCGGAGATGCGCCGGGTGGAGTCCTTGGCCTCCGCCACCAGCCCCGCCACCGACACCGTGGCGGCCACCCATTCCAGCCCCGGCTCGAGCCGCGGCACACCGAGCGCCCCGGCCACGCGCTCGCACCACTCGACGTCGGCGCCGGCCGCGGCGAGGGCCGGCGCCAGCATCCAGTCGCGCGTCACGGCGTGCCCCGCCAGCCAGTCCGAGACCCCGTCCTCGCGGTCGGCGACGTCCATCAGGTCGCCGGGCGGCCGCAGCTCGAGCTCCCGCCTCAGCTCGTCCAGGGCGGCGAACTGCTCGGCGGTGATCGGCGCGGCGGCGAGCCGGCGGAGGGAGGCCAGCATCTCCTCGGACGCTTCCGCGAGGGCGTCGACGGCGCGCGCGGCCGCCGCGGCCGGGTTGTTCAGCTCGTGGGCGAGACCGGCGGCCAGCGTGCCCAGGGCCGCCAGCGCCTCCCTCTGCCGGGCCATCGCCTCGTAGTTCCGGGCGGACCGCGACACTCCCTCGATGAGGTGCAGGCCGAGGGGGAACCGCGTGCTCCAGGACGCGCGCAGGACCTCGGCCGGCACGCGGAGCATGCGCCCGGCGGTCGTGGCGCGGCCGGTCGCGAGGTAGGCGCCGTGCTCGTCCCAGGCGCGGAACCCGCCTGCCCACTGGCCCGGCACCTCCATGGCGCCCAGCCGCGTCTCCTCGTGCCCGACGTGCCGGACCAGGTCGATGCTCCCGTCGAGGAGCACCCACCACGCCTCGGCCGGATGGTTCTCCTGGAAGAGCACGTCCCCGCACTCGAACGCGATCTCGGTGCCGGCCGCGCGCAGCGCGAGCAGGTCGTCGTCGCCGGTCGTCGCGAAGAGCCCTATCCGGCGCAGGTCTCCCAGGTCCACGGACATGGCTCCTTCTCCGACGGCCGGGGTGCGGGAATCCAAGCACGGCGCCGGCCCCGACGGGGGCCTCCCGTGCACCGGTCCGGCGGAGTCAGACGAGGACGCGGCGCCCGTGCACCCGGTCGGCGGCCTCGGCGGCGAGCAGGATCCGCCGCGCCGGGCGGTAGCGGCCCTCCCGGACCCGTCGCGCCGCTTCCGGGTCCGTCGTGGCCAGCACCTCGGCCGAGGCGAGGTCGTGCTTGTTCTCGGCAAGCTTGACCAGGCGGCCCAGCGGATGGGCCGCGGCCCGTCGGATCTGACCGGAGATGTAGGGCTCGCCGGGGCGGCGGGTGACCGCGTCGATCGCCTCGACGACGGCGGGTGGGACGCCCAGCGCGCGGAGCCGGGCGAGGTCGTACCGGCGTTCGGGGTCAGGATGGCCGGCGGTGTCCCCGACGACGTCGCGCAGCACGCCGGCCATCTCCGCCTCCGGGCCGTACGGGCGCAGCGCCTCGGCGACCGGTCGCAGGCGCGCGAGGTAGAGGTCCCGGCCCCGCTCGTCCACCTGTCCCTCGTGGGCCCGGAGCGCGAGCAGGTGCGCATCGGGGACGGTGAAGGCCACCCGGTCCAGGCTAGGCAGCGATCCGGCGGGACGGTCGCAGGACGCGTCGAGAGCGCCGGCGGAGGACCGCGCGCGCCTCCTCAGCGACAGGCGCACCCTCACTCAGCGCCGGTGCTCCTGGTGGCCCGGCAGAAGCGCAGCCCGATGGGGTCGTGGTCGACGAGCGGGTGCGGGCAGACGTCGCACCTGCCGTCCTCGTCCGTGACCGGTGAGCCCGCCTCCGAGCCCTCCTCCTCCGGTCGAGCAACCGGCGGTGCAGTTGCTGACATCGTCGCTCCCTCCCTGGTCACCAGTTCGACGGTGGATCACTGGCCGGGAACGACTGCATCCCCCAGACCTCGACGATGTCCTCGACCGGATCTTCCGGGCCGGCCTCCACGGGCGGAGCGGGGTGGAGCACGTCGCGGAGCACGAGACCGACGTCGGTCACGTCGATGCCCTCTGTGCCGGCCGGCGCACCACGGCGGACATGCGCCCTCCGAGGGCGGGACAGGGTGAGCACCATGCTCTCTCCTCCATT
>DASQTE010000409.1:0-13160 GCA_035642035.1 Blastococcus sp. | reverse complement strand
GGGCACGGGCCCGAGGACGGTGTGCACATGGCCTGGCCGCAGGGGCCCGCCGCGAGCCTGCGAGTGGTGGGGGGCGGTCGGGTCCTTCAACATACCAGGGCTCCTAGGGTCACCGGCTTCAGGAGCCGCTTGAGCTTCGCGGGCGGGGTGGGGTGGTTGACCGCGACGACGGTCTGCGGTGCGGCGGCGTCGGGCCAGGCGAGCAGCGCGCTGCCGGCGTCGAGCGAGCCGTCGAGCACGGCCGGCTCGCCCTGGGGGTCGCCCGAGCCGACCATCTTCACGTCGAGGCCGAACTGCTCGGTCCAGGAGTAGCGGGACGGCCGGTAGACAGGGGCGTCCTCCCCGCGCAACAGCGCCTTCGCTGCCGCGCGGGCCTGCTCCACGGCGTTGGTCCAGCTGGGGATGCGCGTCAGGGCGCCGTCGCCGGTGGTGAGGACGGTGACGTCACCGGCGGCGACCACCTGCGGGCTGACCCGGCAGCGCTCGTCGACGAGCACCCCGCCGGCGACCGGCAGGCCGGAGCCCGCCAGCCACTCGACGTTCGGCACGTCCCCCACGGCCGAGACGACGAGGTCGGCCTCCAGCCGCTGCCCGTCCGCGGTCTCGACCGCGGACGGGAAGGGCGTGCCCAGCAGCCGGACACCGCCGCGCGTGAGGACGAAGCGGACACCTGCCCGCTCGGCCACGGAACGGACGTGGCCGCCCACCGCCGTCCCGAGCAGGCGGTCGAGCGGTGGAGCCAGGTCGACGACCGTCACGTCCCTGCCCAGGGCACACGCGGTGGACGCGATCTCCATGCCGAGGTAGCCGCCGCCGACGATCAGCACCGCGGACGCCCGGCCGAGGGAGTCGCGCAGCCGCAGGCCGTCGTCGCAGCTGCGCAGCACCCGCTCGGCCTGGTTCGCCGTGCCGATGCGGCGGGCGCGCGCGCCGGTGGCGACGACCAGCCCGTCGTAGGGGACGGGTCCGGCCGGGGTCAGCACGAGCTGGTTGCCGGTGTCCAGCCCGGTCGCCGGCGTGCGCAGGTGGAGGTCGACCGCGTCCGACAGCGGCGCGAGCACCACGTCGTCGGCGGTCTCGCTCCCGGCGAGCACGCCCTTCGACAGCGGCACCCGGGTGTACGGCGGGAGGTCCTCGTCGCTGAGCACCGTGATCCGGCCGTCGAAGTCCTCCATGCGGAGCGTCTCGACCGCGCTCAGCGCCGCGATCGAGCCGCCGACGACGACGACGTCCCGCATGGTCATGCCTCGACGCGCAACGCGGCGACCGGGCAGACGCGGGCCCCGCCCTCGGCCTTGCGCTCCAGCTGCGGGGGGACGATCTCGTGGACGAGGACGACGATGGCGTCGTCGTCCAGCTCGTAGACCTCCGGCGCCGTGTCGGCGCACAGGCCGTGCCCCTCGCACCGTTCCCGATCGGCGACGACCTTCACGCCGGCACCACCTCGAGGACGGGCAGCTTCTCGATGCTGCGCGTGATGTTGCTCGGCGCGCGCTCCACCTCGCCGAGGACCAGGCGCTGGGCGGAGCCGGCGAGGGCCGCGATGACGGCGTGCCCCTCGAGCCGCGCCAGGCCTTGACCCGCGCAGCCGTGCGGCCCGAAGCCGAAGGTCAGGTGGTCGACGGGGTTGCGCCCGACCAGGAACGCGTCCGGGTCCTCGTAGTGGTGCGGGTCGCGGTTCCCGGAGCCGAGCAGGATCGCGGCCTGCGAGCCGGCCGGGACCGTGGTGCCGTCGATCTCGACATCCCTGGTGACGTACCGGCCCCAGGTGTTGATCGGCGCCCAGAAGCGGAGCGCCTCCGCGAAGGCGGCCGGCACGAGCGAGGGGTCGTCCCGGACCAGGTCGAACTGGTCCGGGTGGGTCCCGAAGAGGGCGACGATGTTCCCGATCGCGGCGACCGTGCTGTCCACCCCGGCCCCGAGGTACTGGTGGATGATGTGCCCCGCCGTGTCCGGCGGGATGTCGCCGCGCGCCTCGGCGTCGAAGATCCCGCGGCCCACCGAGCCGGGCGCGAGGTCCTCGGCGGTGACGCCGGCGCACCACGCGTAGAGCTCGCCGGCGATCGGGAAGTTCTCCGCCGTCCGTTGGTTGAGCGGGCCGATCACCTGCATCGCGGCCTCACCCCAGCGCAGCATGTTCTCGCGCACGTGTCCGGTGAAGCCGATGAGGTCGGCCACGACCTCCAGCGGGAAGACGCGGGCGAGCGCGTCGATGGCCTCGAAGGAACCCTTCTCGACCAGCTCGCCGACCAGGGCCGCCGCCTTGGCGTCGATCTGCGCCTTCAGCCCGCGCAGCGCCCGCGGCGAGAGGTTCTCGGTCAGCGCCGCCCGCAGCTGGGCGTGCACCGGCGGGTCGGAGGCCAGCGAGGTGCCCTGCAGCGCCTCGTTGACCATCGGGTTGAAGCCGATGCTGCGCGAGGAGAAGGTCCCCGGGTCGCCGAGGGCGTCCCGGACGACGTCGTAGCGGGTGAGCGCGTAGACGTCGTTCGCCGGCAGGTGCACCACCGCCCCGAGCTCGCGGAGCTCGGCGAAGTGCGGATACGGGTCGACCAGGACCTGATCGGAGAAGAGATCGATGGCGGAGATCGGGACGGGCATGGGCCACCTCGGGGATTCGGACGTCGTTGTCGGCACGTGCGGTGGTCGGCCCGCTGGCGGCTGCCCGGTCGGACGGCTTTCCGGACCTGGAGACGTGTCGACGGGTTGTGCCGGCGGGTCACGAACTCGATGTGCACCATGTCAGTTCGACTTACATGGTGTCAACCCAAGCCGAGGGAGCCGGCGGAGTGCCGGTCGGGGTGCATGGGAGCGCCGAGGCCGCGGGACCACGTGGCGAGCACGTCGCTTGACAGTGTGTCTAATGAAATGTCAGCCTGTCGCAACTGTTAGCTCCGCCACAACGACGTGCCGCAGGAGGCCGCCGTGCCCGCCGTACCCGCATCTGCCCCGCCGGGGCCCGCTCCCCGCCGGAGCGAGCCGTCGTGACCACGCCCGCCACCACGGCGCCGGCTCCCCCCGAGCCACCCGCCCCGACCGCCCGCCGCTCCCCCGTGGGGCTCTTCGCCGCCCGCTTCGCCGTCGTCGGCGTGTGGCTGGCCCTCATTGCCGTCTACGGGATCCTGGCGCCGGACACGTTCCTCACCACCGGCACCTTCCAGACGATCTTCGGCAGCCAACTGGCGCTGGTGTTCCTCACCGCGGCGCTGCTGTGCACCATCTGCGTCGGGGAGTTCGTCGACCTCTCCGTGGCATCGGTGCTCGGGCTGTCGGCCACGCTGCTCCCGGTGCTGGTCGTCGACCACGGCTGGGACGTCTGGGCCGCCTCGCTCGCGGCCGTCGCAGCCGGCGGCCTGATGGGCGCCGTCAACGGCTTCCTGGTCGTCCGGGCGGGTGTGAACACCATCGTCGTCACCCTCGGCATGGGCACGCTGCTGCTCGGCGTCGCCCTGTGGCTGACGAACCTGACCGCGAAGAGCGGCCTGCCGCGGGAGTTCGGCGAGGTGTCGCTGTACCGGGTGGCCGGCCTCCCGCTGGGCTTCTACTGGGGCTTGGGCATCATGCTCGTCCTCGCCTACGTGCTGGCCTTCACCCCGCTCGGGCGCAGCATCCGCTTCGTCGGGGCCAACCGCGAGGTGAGCCGGCTGGCCGGCGTCCGGGTCGACCGCATCCGCTTCGGGGCGTTCGTCACCGCAGGCCTGGTCTGCGGCCTGGGCGGCGTCCTGGCCGCCGCCGCCGTGGGCGGGTTCGACCCGACGACGTCGCAGAGCTACCTGCTGCCGACCTTCGCCGCGACCTTCCTCGGCACCGCGGTGCTGCAGCCGGGCCGGTTCAACCCGCTCGGGACGCTGATCGCCGTCTACTTCCTGGCCACCGGGATCCTCGGCCTCAACCTGCTCGGCTACACGGGCTGGGTCACCAGCGTCTTCTACGGCGGCGTGCTGGTCGTCGCCGTCACCGTCTCCTCGCTGCTGCACCGCAGCGCGGGCTGACCTCCCCCACCTCCCGCTCCTCCCTCCCCCGGGCACTCGCGCCCGTCCCGAAAGGTGATCCCCCGTGCGCATCCGTCGGTACAGCTCCACCGGCGCGGCGGTCCTCGCTGTCGCCCTCCTCGCGGCCTGCTCCTCCGGCACCACCGACTCCGGCAGCGGGTCCGACGGCGGCGCCACCGCCGACGGCCCCCTCGCCGAGGTGGTGGCCGACGTCGAGGCCGCCAGCGAGGCCCAGGAGTCCTTCGAGGTCCCCAGCGAGCCGGTCGACGTCTCCGGCTGGGAGGGCAGGACGGTGTACTACGTCCCGCTCACCGCCCAGATCAGCGTCTTCCAGGTCTACGGCGAGAAGATCGGCGAGGCGCTCGAGAGCGTCGGGGCGGACCTGCAGATCTGCGACGGCGGGTCCAACCCCTCGCAGATCTCCGGCTGCATCGACCAGGCGGTCGGCGCGTCGGCAGCCGCGATCATCACCGACAACGTGCCCTACGGCATGGCCGCCAACTCCCTCGACGGCGCCCGGGCCGCGGGCATCCCTGTGCTCATCGCCAACCAGATCCCCGACCCCGCGTTCCCGGCCGACGACTCGTTGGCCTACGTCCAGGGTCCGGCCACCGAGATGATCACCAGCGTCGCCGACTGGATCATCGCCGACTCCGACGGGACGGCCACGGTCGTCCTGCAGAAGGTGACCGACAACCCGTCGACCGTCGCCTGGGCCGACGCCGCCGAGCAGGAGATCGACGAGCGCTGCCCGGACTGCACCGTCGTCGTCAACGAGGTCTCCGCCTCGAACTTCCCGCTGATCCCCTCGTCGACGAGCTCGGCGCTCCTGGCCAACCCCGACGCCCGCTACGTGCTGGCCGAGTTCGAGCACTTCGTGCAGCCGACCCAGGGGGGCGTCCAGCAGAGCCCGAACGCCGCGCAGATCAAGATCGTGTCCAGCGCCGCGACGCTGACCGGGCTGCAGATGCTCGCCGACGGCGGCCCGCTGCACGCCGACGCGGGCCAGAACTTCGCCTACCAGGGCTGGGCCACCGCCGACGCGCTGTTCCGCCTGACCGCCGGCAAGGAGACCCCCGAGTACGACTACTCCTTCCGGCTGTTCACCCAGGACAACATCGCCGACCTGGACCTGAGCGGCGAGGGCCAGGCCTCCGGTTCCTGGTACGGCCCGACCGACTTCGCCGACGACTTCGCCGCGCTGTGGGCGCGCGGTTGAGCCTCGCCGTGACCGACGCACCGGCCGGCGCCGTCGGGGACGGGCCGGCCCGTGCCCGGCTCCAGGTCGCGGAGGTCTCCAAGACGTTCGGCCGCTCCCGGGCACTGCGGTCGGTGCACCTGGACGTCGCCCCCGGTGAGATCCACGGGCTGATCGGCCAGAACGGGTCCGGGAAGTCCACCCTGGCCAAGGTCCTGACCGGGTACCACGCGCCCGACCCGGGCGGCCGGGTTCTGGTGGACGGGGAGCCGCTGCGGCTCCCCGTCCGCCCCCGCGAGGCCTCGGCCCGGGGCCTCGCGGTCGTGCACCAGAGCCTCGGCCTGGTCGAGGACCTCACCGTGGTGGAGAACCTCCGGGTGGGCCGGTTCCGCGCGAACCGGCTCACCCGGGCCATCCGGTGGCCCGAGGAGCGCCGGGAGGCCGCGGCGGTGCTCGAACGGCTCGGTCACCCCGTGCCGCTCGACGTCCGCGTGCGCGATCTCTCGGAGGAGGACCGCGCCACCGTGGCCATCGCCCGCGCGCTGCAGGACGCCGAGCCCGGCCGCGGGGTCATCGTCTTCGACGAGTCGACCCGGTCGCTGAGCCGCGCCAGCCTCGAGCACTTCTACGACCTGCTCGGGGACGTCGTGTCCACCGGGACGTCGGCGCTGTTGATCAGCCACCACATGGACGAGGTGCTGGAGGCCACCGATCGCGTCACGGTGCTGCGCGACGGCGTCGTCGTGGAGGCCGGCCTGCGCACGGCCGAACTCACCGAGGACGACCTGGTGCGCGCGGTCATGGGGCGCTCGCTCGCATCGGCGAGCCGCGCCGTCGAGGCGACCGGCGGCTCCCGGGTCGCGGAGGGGGACGCGATCGCCGTCCGGGGTCTCCGCGGGCACGTGGTCACCGGCCTCGACCTGGACCTGCGGCCGGGCGAGGTCGTCGGCGTGACCGGTCTGGCCGGCTCCGGCCACGACGAGCTGCCCTACCTCCTGACCGGTGCCGGGCCGGCGCGGCAGGGCACCCTGCGGATCGGCGGCGATGAGCACGACCTCAAGCGGTGGGACGTCGGGACGGCCATCGCGGCCGGGGTGGTGCTCGTCCCGGAGGGCCGTGAGCACGCCGGGCTGGCGCTGGACCTCACCGTCGCCGACAACGTGCTGCTCCCCCGCCGGAGCCTGCGGGCCGCGGTCCTGCCGGTGGAGCGGAGGGCGGAGGCCGCTGTGGTCGGCGAGTGGGTGCGCCGGCTCGACGTGCGACCGCCCGACCCGGCGCAAGCGGTCGGCCGGCTGAGCGGGGGCAACCAGCAGAAGGTGCTGCTCGCCAAGTGGCTGGCCACGGGGCCGCGGCTGCTCGTGCTGCACGAGCCGACCCAGGCGGTCGACGTCGGCGCCCGGCAGACGATCACCGCCGCGGTCCGGCGGGCGGCGGCCGCCGGGTGCGCGGTGCTCGTGGCCGGGACGGACGAGACCGAGCTGAGCCTGCTCTGCGACCGGGTGCTGGTGTTCCGCGACGGCAGCCCGGTCTCCCAGCTGACCGGCGGGTTCACCCCCGACGACGTCGTCGGGTCGATCTCCTCCGGCCACGTCCGCAGGCGGCTCCGCTCGACGGCGCGGGCGGGACAGGGCTGAGCTCCGTGTCGACGACACGACCGGTCCCGATCGGGTCGGCGCGGTGCCGCCCTGCCTAAGGTTGGGCCGTGAGTCTTCGCCAAGCCCAGAAGCGCCTGACCAGCGAGCTGCTGCTCAAGGAGGGGCTGGGACTGTTCGAGGCCAAGGGCTACGCCGCCACCACGATCGACGACATCGCGGCGGCCGCCGGCACCACGCGCCAGACCTTCTACCAGCACTTCGCCTCGAAGGCCGGCCTGATGAAGGAGCTCATCACCGCCGTCGACGACCTGCTGATCGCCGCCGACGATCCCCGGCTCTGGGCGGTCGTGGCGTCCGGCGACCGCGCCACGGTGCACGCCTGGCTCGGCAAGAAGATCGACCAGTGGCCGGCGATCAAGCCCTACGTGACCGCCGCGCACGAGGCGGCGGCGCAGGACGCGGAGATCCAGGAGGCGATCGACGTCTGGTTCGAGAGCGCGATCAGCGACATCCACCGGGGCCTGGACGAGGCCGACCGGTTCCCGCCCTCGTCGCGCCGGGTGCGGGGCACCCTCGCCTTCGGTCAGCTGGAGTTCGCCTCGGTCCGGTGGATGCGGCACGGCTGGGACGTCGACCGCGACGAGACGCACGCGGTGCTCACCGAGTCGTGGATGAGCCTGCTGGTGGGGTGACTCCGCGGGCGGCCCGCGCCGCCGCCATGAGCCGCTCCAGCTCCGCGGCCGGGATGGCCGAGCCGAAGTCGGTGGCGAACCGGCCCATCGGCATCGAACCGACCATCTGCAGCATGCCGGCGTGCATCTCCCCGGCGCCCTCGGGCATCGTCGCGAGGAAGCCCTCGAGCAGCTGGGCGCCGACCACCGGGTGCTCGAACCACTCGGCCACCGACGAGCCGAGGGTGAGCTCCGGGACGACGTCGTCGCCGGCCAGCGTCACGGTCGCCTCGGCGACGACGTCGGCGGCGCTGCGGCCGATCTGCACGGCGTACTCCCCCGGCGCCACGACCCAGCCGTGCTCCCGGACGTCCCAGTAGGCGAAGGCGCGGCGGCCCAGCTCGAAGGACACCGCGCGGGACTCCCCCGGCTGGAGCTCGACCTTGGCGAAGGCCCGCAGCTCCCGACCCGGACGGCGGACCGGGCCGGCCGCCGTCGCCACGTACACCTGGACGACGTGCCGCCCGGCGCGGTCGCCGGTGTTGGTCACCGTCAGGGAGACCGTGGCCGTGTCGTCCCCGGTCGGCGCCACCCGCAGGTCGGAGGTCTCGACGGTCGTGTAGCTCAGGCCGTGGCCGAACGGGTACCGGACCGGCCGGTCGACGGTGACGTAGTGCCGGTAGCCGACCATGACGCCCTCGCCGTACCGGACCGTTCCCTGCTCGCCCGGGAAGTTGAGATGGCTGGGGGTGTCCTCGAGCCGCAGCGGGATCGTCTCGGCCAGCCGGCCGGAGGGGTTCGCGCGGCCCACCAGCAGATCGGCGAGCGCGCTCCCGCCCGCCTGGCCCAGGAGGAACCCGGCCATGATCGCGTCGACGTCGTCGTGCCAGCCCTCGAGCGAGACGACCCCGCCGGAGGAGAGGACGACGACGGTCCGCCGGCTCACCGCCGCGACGGCACGGATCAGCTCCACCTGGGCGGCCGGCAGGTCGAGGGTCGTGCGGTCGAACCCCTCGGACTCGTCGCCGTCCGCCAGCCCGGCGAAGACGACGGTGACGTCGGCGTCCCGGGCGACGGCGACCGCTGCCTCGCGCAGGGCCGCGGCGTCCCCGGAGCCGTCGAGCGGAAAGCCCGGCGCGAACGCGACCGGGCCGTCGAGGAGGCCGCCCAGCGCGCCGAGCGCGTCGTCCACCCGGGTGGCGTTGACGTGCGAGCTGCCGCCGCCCTGGTAGCGCGGCGTCCGCGCGAACTCTCCGACGACGGCGACGTGCGCATCCGGCGCCAGGGGCAGCGTGCCGCCGTCGTTCTTGAGCAGGACGGCGCAGCCGGCGGCCAGCTCCCGGGCCAGCGCGTGATGGGCGTCGACGTCGAACCCGTCGGTCGGCTCGCCTCCCAGCTCCGCGAGGGCGGCCACCCGCCGGACGCTGCGGTCGACGAGGGACTCGTCCAGCTCGCCGGCCTTCACCGCGTCGACGACGAGCTGGTTGCCGGTGCCGTGGTCACCGGGCATCTGCAGGTCGAGGCCCGCCTCCAGCGCGGCGACCCGGTCCTGCACCGCGCCCCAGTCGGAGATGACGGCACCGTCGAAGCCCCACTCGTCGCGCAGCACCTCGGTGAGCAGCCAGCGGTGCTGGGAGGCGTAGACGCCGTTGATCCGGTTGTAGGCGCACATGACCGTCGCCGGCCGCGCCTCCGTGACGACCCGTTCGAACGCGGGGAGGTAGATCTCGCGCAGGGTGCGCTCGTCGACGTCGGCGCTGACCTGCATGCGCTGCGTCTCCTGGTTGTTCGCCGCGAAGTGCTTCACCGACGCGCCCACGCCCTCGCCCTGCTGCCCGCGCACGTGCGCCGAGCCCAGCACGCCGGCCAGCAGCGGGTCCTCCGCGTAGTACTCGAAGTTGCGCCCGCACAGCGGCGACCGCTTCATGTTCACGCCGGGCCCGAGGACGACGGGCACGCCAAGGGCCCGTGCCTCGCGGCCGATCGCCGCGCCGATCCGCTCGGCGATCTCCGGGTCCCAGCTCGAGCCGACGGCGACCGCGGGCGGGAAGCAGGTGGCGGGCAGGCTCTCCATCAGCCCGATCTGCTCGAAGTCGGCCTGCTGCCGGCGGACGCCGTGCGGTCCGTCGGTGAGGACGACGGACGGCAGTCCGGCGTCGTCGATCGGTGCCGTGGACCAGAAGTCCTGGCCGGAGAGCAGCGCCGCCTTGCGCTCCAGGGGCAGGTTCGTCGGGTCGGGAGCGTCCATGGGGGTCACCGTGCCTGGATCGTGGTGGAGGTGGGCTGGCAGCCGGGCGCCGACGCCCTGAGCGTGATGGCGCCGGCGCCGGTGGGGCGGACGACCGCGAGGGCGCGGCCGTCGAAGGTGGTGTGCACGTCGTCGAGGTAGGACTCCTCGGTCGCCGGCCGGGCGCTGCCGAAGCCCTGCAGCACCCCGGGACCCTCGACCGAGACGGTCACCTCGCGGTCCACGCCGAGGGCGACGACGCCGGCGGCGTCCGCCAGCGTGAGCGACACGTACGCGAGGTCGGTGTCGTCGGCCCGGACCACCTCGCGGTCGGCCGCTGCGCCCAGGGCGACCGCACCGGTGGCCGACCGCAGGGAGAACCGGCCGGTCTCCGCACCTGCGGTGCGCGCCACCGCCGTGAGCTCGCCGGGCGCGTAGGTCACCTCGAACTCGGCGCGGAACCGGTTGTCCTCACCGGTCTTCGCGGTCCCGAGCGACGCGCCGTCCAGTAGCAGCTCGACCTCGTCGGCGTCGCTGCAGACCTCGACCGTCACCAGCCTCCCCTCGGCGCCCGCCCAGCTCCAGCTGGCGACGGTGTCGCTCCACGCCCAGGGCGTCGCCGAGAGCTCGCGGCCGTGCAGCCCGGGCCGCAGGACGGCGATGTACGGCTCGTGGCGGAGGCCGAAGACGATCTCGCGGTAGTACGAGGCAGGCCGCCGGTGCCCGGTGATGTCGAGGTCGCCGACGTGCGCGAGCAGCCACGGGTAGGGCGCTCCGAACTGCCCGGCGGTCGGGTCGTCGGCCGTCGTCACCCGGCCGACGCCGGCCTCGCCGAGGTAGTCCCAGCCGGTCCAGGTGAAGTCGCCGATCACGTGCGGGTTGTCGAGGACGAGCCGCCACAGCCGGTCGATCTTGCCGGGGAAGGTCTCCGAGCCCACGATCACCCGGCGCGGGAAGAGCTCGCGGTCGATCTCGTAGCGGGCCTCCATGTAGTTCATCCCGGCCGCGTCGAGGACGTCGTAGGACTCGGCCGTCCGCGTCGCGACCAGCTCCGACCGGCTCAGCTCGTCCATGAACGCGCCCATGTCGGTGAGCATCGTGTTGACGCCGGCCTGCGGCCGGTCCGCGGCGGCCTCGCCGATGACGCTCAGCATCGCGTTGATCCCGTTGGTGACGAACCGGGTGCCGTCGAGCGACCGGACCTTCTCCGCCAGCCGCCGCGACCACACCGCCCCGTGCGGTCGGCCGACCTCCGGGATCTCGTTGCCGATCGAGTAGAGGATCACGCTCGGGTGGTTGACGTCCTTGCGCACCATCGCCTCGACGTCGCGCTCCCACCACGCCGGGAAGTCCAGTGCGGCGTCGAAGTCGGTCTTGCCCTCGGTCCACATGTCGGTCAGCTCGTCCATGACCAGGACGCCGTACCGGTCGCAGGCGTCGAGCATCGCCCGGCTCATCGGGTTGTGCGCGCTGCGCAGCGCGTTGAAGCCCGCCTCCTTGAGCAGCTGGACGCGGCGCTCGTCGGCGCGGTCGATCGTGGCGGCGCCGAGCACGCCGTTGTCGGAGTGCACGCAGGCACCGCGGAGCTTGACGACCTCGCCGTTGATCCGCAGGCCCCGCTCGGGGTCGAGCGAGAGGGTCCGGACGCCGAAGGTGACGGTGTCGTCGTCCACCGCGGTGTCGCCGTCCCGGAGGACGACGGACGCCGAGTAGAGCGAGGGCGAGTCCGTGCTCCACAGCGCGGGCTCGGCGAGGAGCATCCGCTGCCGGACGACGGCCGGCTCGCCGGGCAGCACGGTCACCGGTGAGGTCGCGGTGGCGACGACGGCGCCGTCGCCGTTCCGGA
This sequence comes from Blastococcus sp., assembly GCA_035642035.1. Lineage (GTDB taxonomy): Bacteria > Actinomycetota > Actinomycetes > Mycobacteriales > Geodermatophilaceae > Blastococcus_B. Next base: position 1,634 of record DASQTE010000409.1, on the reverse strand, counting down.
TCTCGGTGGCGAGCGAGAGCGTCGTGAGGCCGCGGCCGTCGTGCTCGACCGTCGTCGCGACCTCGACGACGGCGAACTCGTCGTCGACTTCTGGAGTCGTGACGCGGACGCCGTCCAGGGCGATGTGGGTGAGCGCGGAGACGACGAGGTGGACGGGCCGGTGGATGCCGGCGCCGGAGTACCAGCGGGAGTCCTCGTGCGTCCGGCAGACGACGCGGATCTCGTTGTCGGCCCCGAACAGCAGGTGGTCGTCGAGGTCGACGGTGAAGCCCGTGTACCCGGTTGCCCAGTGGCCGGCGAGCGCGCCGTTCACGTACACCATCGCGGTGCGGTAGACGCCCTCGAACTCCAGCAGCACGCGCTTGTCGCGGTACTCCTCGGGTGCGTGCAGGGTCGTCCGGTACTCGTACGCGCCGCCGGGGACGTAGCCGGTGGTGGAACGGGCGGCGGGGTCGCGGTCGCGGCCCAGTGCCGCGTCGTGCGGGAGCGTCACCTGCTGCCACGGCGCCGCGGCGCCGACCATCTCGAGGAAGAAGCTGGCGTGCGGGCGGGTCTCCCAGCCGCGGGTGAAGGGCGTGCGTCGCATGGCTGTCCAATCGTCGAGGAGCGGTACGAGGGGCAGCACGCGACGGTCGGCCGGCCTGGCGGGTCGGCCCCGTGCTCGCCGCACCCGGCGTCGAGGCGATCCGCCGTCTGCTGGATCGCGCTGCCGGGCACGCAGCCCCGATCCTCGGTGACCGGCGTCACCGATCGAAGAGCGTTGTCATTGACCGGCACGGTCCGCGGGTTTCAGCCGCTGCCGGCGTACCTGAACGAGCGCACCAGCAGCTCACCGCGGGAGCACCAGACCCCGAGCAGCCGGCCGGTCATCCCGCCGGCCACCTCGGTGGAGAGGTAGCGGCCGTCGAGCCCGCCCAGCTCGGTGAAGCCGCCGTCGCCGGCGACCACGCCGGCCAGCAGCTGGTCGGGGCCCAGCGCCGTCGAGGAGAAGTGCCCCTCGTCCGGCACGGCCCGGATCTCCAGGACCACGTCGCCGGGCGGGACCGTCGCCTCGCCGAGCACCTGGCGGAGGGCGCCGACCTGCGCGATCGCCCGGACGTGGTCGCCGTCCACCTCGAGGTCGAGGTGGTGCCGCGCGTCCATGCGCGCCGACAGCCCGCCCACGGCGCCGGTCGCGCGCACGACCGCCCGGGCACGGGCGACCAGGTGCTCCTGGCGTCGGCCGGCGAACGCCAGGTCCTCCGACGCGGGGTCCGGGTCGGCCGCGGGAAGCACCCAGCCGGCGTCCGTGCGCGCGAGCAGCTCGCCGGGGAAGCGCCGGGGCGACACCCACGAGTCCGGCAGCGCACCGCCCCCGAGCTCGTCCACCTCGGCGGCATCCGTGGCCGGTGCCAGCCACTCGCCGATGTGCGGCCAGCCGTCCTCCCACACCACCTCGGCGGCGAAGGTCTCCCGGCCGAGGACGTGGAACTGCGGGCTCGCCCCGCGCGGCCGGACGCCGTGGAAGACGATCGCCCAGCTGCCGTCGGGCCGCTGCACCAGGTCGGAGTGCCCGGTGTTCTGCACCGGCGACTCGATGCCGCGGTGGGTCAGCAGCGGGTTGTGCGGGCACGGCTCGAACGGCCCGGCCGGCG
>DASQTE010000408.1:0-2927 GCA_035642035.1 Blastococcus sp. | reverse complement strand
CCATTGCATCCCGTTGGACGAAGGGTGTTCATGATCTCGACGCCGCCGCTTCGCCACCGGGTCGATCGGCAGCTGGCCCTGGCCGCCGCCGCGCAGCTGACCGTGCTCGCCGCGCTGGGCGCCACCGCTGGCCTCGGCCCCTTGGGATGGCTGGTGGGGACCGCCTACATGGCGGCGCTGTGGATCCTGCTCGCCGGCGCCGCCCGCCGGGCCGGGTCGACGACCCTGGGTCCTGCGGACCTGATCACCCTGGCGCGGTCGGTGCTCGTCGGCGGGGTGGCCGCGCTCGTCGCCCAGGGGATCGCCGGCGGCGTCACACCCGTGGTCACCCTGGTCGTGCTCGCCGCGGTGGCGCTGGCCCTCGACGGTGTCGATGGCCAGGTGGCCCGGCGAACCAAGACGGTGTCGGCGCTCGGCGCCCGGTTCGACATGGAGGTCGACTCGTTCCTGGTGCTCGTGCTGAGCATCCAGGTGACCGCGTCGGTGACTTCGTGGGCGCTGGCGATCGGCGCCATGCGCTACGTGTACGTCGCCGCGAGCTGGATGCGGCCGTGGCTGCGCGGAGCCCTGCCGACGCGGTACTCGGCGAAGGTCGTGGCGGCATCCGCGGGAGTCAACCTCGTCGTCGTCGCGGCCGGGCTGCTGCCGCACACCGTGGCGGTGGTGCTGGTGCTCGCCACGCTGGGCGCGGTGAGCTGGTCGTTCGGGCACGGCGTGGCTTGGCTGTGGCGGGCACGCGGTGTGCGCGCCGGCGACGGCGCCGTCGCACCGGTCGCGTTGTCCGGCCCCCTGCCCGCACCGCGGTCCGAGCCGGCCCGATGACTGCCGTCCACATCGAGGAGCCCCCGGCTCCACCGGACGGACCGAGGAACCGCGGGACGCGGCTCCTCAAGCGCCTGCGTGCGCTGCGCGTCGCGACCCTGCGTCGCGTCGGGGGCCGCGTGCTCACCGTCCTGGCCGCGTTGGTCGTGTTCGTTGCGCTCGTCATCCCTCGCGAGCTCGCGATGATCACACCGTGGGCCCTGCTACGCATCCCGGTCGAGGCGATCGTCGGCGTCGTCCTCGTGCTCGCGCTGCCCCGGCGCCTGCGGTCCTGGGTCGCCGGCGCCTGCGGCGCCGTGCTCGGCGTGCTGCTGATCGTCAAGGCGCTCGACGTGGGCTTCCTGTCCGTGCTCGGGCGACCGTTCGACCCGGTCCTCGACTGGGTGCTGCTCGACAACGCCCGGGAGTTCCTCCACGGCTCCTTCGGCCCGACCGGGGCGATCGGCGCCACCGTCGCCGCCGTGCTGCTGGCCGTCCTCGCCGTCGCGCTCATGGCGCTGGCCGCACGACGGCTGAGCCGGGTCGTCGGTCGGTACCGCAGCGGCGCGACCCGCGCGGCCGCCGTGCTGTCCGTCGTCTGGCTCGCCGCGTTCGCGCTGAGCCTGCAGATCGTCGAGCCGGTCCCGGTGGCCTCCCGCAGCGCGGCGGCGCTGGCGTACGAGAAGGCGAAGCAGGTCCCCGTGAGCCTGCGCGACGAGCGCGAGTTCGCCGCGCAGGCGGCGAGCGACTCGCTGGCCCCCGCCGCCGTCGCTGCGCAGGAGGAGATGCTGGCGGGGCTGCGCGGCAAGGACGTCCTGCTGACGTTCATCGAGAGCTACGGCCGCAACGCCGTGGAGGACCCGCGCTACGCCCCGCAGGTCGACGCCACGCTGCAGGCCGGCATGGCGCGTCTGGCCGCGGGCGGGTACGCGGCGCGCAGCGGCTGGCTCACCTCCCCGGTCTCCGGGGGCAGCAGCTGGCTGGCCCACGCGACGCTGGTGTCCGGCCTGCGGATCGACAACCAGCAGCGCTACCACAGCCTGGTGTCCAGTGACCGCCTCACGCTGTCCAAGGCGTTCCAGAGCTCCGGCTGGGAGACCGCGAACGTCATGCCGGGCACGGACCGGGCGTGGCCCGAGGCCGCCTACTTCGGCTTCGACCGCGTGCACGACGGGCCGGGCCTGGGCTACCGGGGCCTCGACTTCGCCTGGTCGCCGATGCCCGACCAGTACGCGCTGGCCCAGTTCCAGCGCCGGGAGCACGGGCGCACCGACCGCGGCCCGCTGATGGCGCAGCTCGAGCTGACCTCGAGCCACGTGCCGTGGTGGCCGTACCCGAAGCTCGTCGACTGGGACGCCATCGGCGACGGCTCGATCTTCCGCGCGCAGGTCGAGGGCGGCGAGCCGCCCGAGAAGATCTGGAAGAACGACGACCGGATGCGTGAGGCCTACCGCGACTCCACCGTGTACTCGCTGGAGACGGTGCTCTCCTACGTCGAGCGCTACGGGGACGACCGGCTCGTCATGGTGTTCCTCGGCGACCACCAGCCGGCGTCGATCATCACCGGGGAGAACCCGAGCCACGACGTACCGATCACGATCGTCACCCGCGACCGTGCGGTGCTGGACCGGATCGCGGACTGGCGATGGGCCGAGGGCCTCAAGCCCGGCCCCCAGACCCCGGTCTGGCCGATGGATGCGTTCCGTGACCGGTTCATGTCGGCGTTCGGTGCGGCCCCGACGCCGCGGTAGTGGGCAGCGGTCTTCAGCTTGGCGACGGCGGGCTGGTTGCCCGCGCCGAGGACGGCGGTGACAACGGCGGGGCGAGGACGGTCCTGGGAACGTGGACGGCATCCGACGCAGCGGGACGTTGGCCGTCGTCCGCCGCGGGAAGGATTCGCGCCCATCCTCCGGCAGGGCGGTCGCCCGACGGTCAGTCGGTGCGGCGCTCGAAGCGCAGCAGCCGGTACTGGAGCAGCCCGGCGCGGTGACAGTGTTGCAGCGCGTCCCCGCCGACCAGCGACTGCGCCCACATCGAGCGGCTCCGGAAGCGGCGCAGCAGCGGCAGGACCGCGTGGATGAACCGGTCCCGCGGACGCCCCAGGCGCTGGCCGGAGGAGAGGTCGC
>DASQTE010000407.1:0-2266 GCA_035642035.1 Blastococcus sp. | reverse complement strand
GCCCGGGGGCGGTCCGCGGCCCCTCGAAGCGGACGGTCACCCGGCCCAGCCCGCGTCCCCACACCCAGCCGTGCCCGAGGTCCTCGTGGCGCACGTCCTGGCCGGGCCACCAGCGCCGCTCGGCCGGCAGGCTCTCGTCGGACGCGGTCTCGGGGAGCACGACCTCCGGGACGGCGTCGGCGGCGACGGCGTCCGGCAGCGGCTCGGCGTCCCCCTCGGTGAGCAGGTCCTCAGCGAACAGGTCGCCCTGCGCGTAGACCGAGAGGCCGGAGACGCCGACGCCGAGCAGCCGCAGGCCGCCCTGCGTCCCGGCCTCGGCGAGCAACCGGCGCGCGGTCGTCGCGATCGTGCGGGTGTCGTCGGTCGGCTGGGAGAGGGTCTGCGAGCGGGTCAGGGTGGTGAAGTCGTAGCGGCGGAGCTTGAGCGTCACGGTGCGGCCGGAGAACGCCGACTTCCGCAGCCGCTCCCCCACCCGCGCGGCCATCGAGTCGATCTCCCGCCCGAGGACGTCGAGATCGGTGAGGTCGCGCTCGAACGTCTCCTCGTGCGACACCGACTTCGCCCCGCGGTCCGGCACGACGGCGCGGTCGTCCACCGCCCGAGCGAGCGCGTAGAGGCCGGAGCCGTGCGCCCGCCCGGTGAGGGCCACCAGGTCGGCCAGCGACTTCGACGCCAGGTCCGCGACGGTCTTGACGCCGATCTGGTGCAGCCGCTCGGCGGTCGCCGGCCCGACGCCGCCCAGGCGGGTGACCGGCAGCGGGTGCAGCACGTCGAGTTCCGAGCCGGGCGGCACGACGACCAGACCGTCGGGCTTCTGCAGGTCCGACCCGATCTTCGCCATGAGCTTCGACGTCCCGATGCCGACCGAACCGGTCACTCCCCCGGTCGCCGCGGCGATCCGCTCCTTCAACTGCCGGCCGATCTCCGTCACGCCGTCGACGGAGAGGTCGTGGCCCTCGCCGGCCGCGAGGTCGACGTACGCCTCGTCCAGCGACGCGGGCTCGACCAGCGGCGACAGCTCGCGCAGCAGGCCCATGACGACGTCGGACGTCCGGCGGTAGGCCGCGAACCGCCCGCCGAGGAACGCCGTCCCCGACGGGCACCGCCGCCGCGCCTCGGCCGTCGACATCGCCGAGCGCGCGCCGTAGGCCCGCGCCTCGTATGACGCGGTCGCGACGACGCCCCGGCCGCCGACACCGCCCACGACCACCGGACGGCCGCGCAGCGACGGCTTGTCGCGCTGCTCGACGGCCGCGAAGAAGGCATCGAGGTCGAGGTGCAGCACGCTCGCCTCTCGTCGCACCCGCCCATTCTGCGGTCCGTGGAGCGCGACCCGGCTGAGCCAGTCAATCCCTTGCCGCCGTCGGCCGGCCCGCGCACGCTGGGCGGATGGCGCGCAGCGGCACGAGCGTGGGCACGGTCATCCGGTGGGACGCCGAACGGGGCACCGGCCTCATCGACGCGCCGGAGCTCCCCGTCGACTGCTGGGCGGAGGCAGCAGCGCTGCACCCCAGCGCCGGCGGCAGTCTCCGCGCGGGGCAGGTCGTGGAGGTGGAGTGGACCGAGACCGGGGACGGCACCCACCCCGTGCGCGCCGACCGCGTGACGCCACGGGACGACCTCCAGGCCACACCCGGCGGCTGACGCGGCGCCGCGGCCCGCCCACCCGCGGGCCCATCGGCCCTAGGGTGCCGCCCCATGAGCGTGATGGCGCAGGCGCAGGCCGAGCGGGAGGACCTGCTCGAACTCCTCGAGGGGCTCTCCCCCGGTGAGTGGCGCGAGCCGTCGCTGTGCACGGGCTGGACCGTGCACGACGTCGTCGCCCACGTGCTGAGCTACGACGAGCTGGGACCGCGGCAGCTGGCCTCCCGCTTCGTGCGGGGCCGCCTCCTCGTGGACCGCGTCAACGCCGTGGGGCTGTCGGAGTACGGCGCCCGCAGCCCGGCCGAGCTGGTCGAGCTGCTCCGCGCGCACCTCACGCCGCGGGGGCTGCCGGCCGGCATGGGCGGGGCGATCGCCCTCACCGACGGGCTCATCCACCAGCAGGACATCCGGCGGCCGCTGCGCCGGCCGCGGGCCATCCCGGCCGACCGGCTGCTGCCCGCCCTGCGCACGGCCATGTTCGGCCCGGTCCTGCGCGGCGTCCTGCGGGCCCGCGACGTCCGGCTGGTGGCCACCGACCTCGACTGGTCGTTCGGGCGCGGGCCCGAGGTGCACGGGACGGCGGAGGCGCTGCTCATGGCCGTCGCGGGACGTACGGCGGTCG
>DASQTE010000406.1:0-7977 GCA_035642035.1 Blastococcus sp. | reverse complement strand
CGGATCGCCACCCGCCGGGTGCGCGCGGCGGAACTGGGCCCCCGGGCTTCGCTCGCCACCGAGGTCATGACGGCGACGCAGCACACCGAGGCGGACCTGCGGGAGGCCGATCCGCTCGGTGCCGCCTCCCGCACCCCCGACCGTACCGCCCTCGTGCAGACCGACGACGGCGTCCTGCTCGCCGTCGAGGAGATCGGGCCCCGGGACGCGCCCCTGACCGTCGTCTTCGTGCACGGCTACACGCTCTCGATGGCCTCCTGGACGTTCCAGCGGCGGAGCCTGGCCGCCGAGCTCGCCACGGCCAACGGTCACCGCCCCGACGCCCGGCTGGTCTTCTACGACCAGCGCGGGCACGGCGCCTCCGGGCGGGGGACGCCCGAGCACTCCACCATCGAGCAGCTCGCCCGCGACTTGGACACGGTGCTTGAGACGCGGGTGCCCCGGGGACCGGTCGTCCTGGTCGGCCACTCGATGGGCGGCATGACGATCATGGGCCTGGCGGCGCTGCGGCCGGAGCTGTTCGGCCCCAGGGTCGTCGCCGTCGCCCTGCTGTCGACGTCCAGCGGCCAGCTGGCCGATCTGAACTTCGGCCTGCCGGAGCTGCTCACGCGGGTGCGGGCGGCCGTGCTCCCGGTCGCGGCGTGGACCATGCGGCGGCGCCCCGCGTTCGCCGAGCGCACCCGGCGCGTGGCCGCGGAGCTGGTGTCGGCGGCGACCCGGGCGCTGTCCTTCGCCTCGGCGGACGTGGACCCGGCGCTCGTGCACTACGTGGACTCGATGATCGCCGGCACCCCGGTCGACGTGATCGCGGAGTTCTACCCGGCCCTGGCCGGTTTCGACGAGACCGGCTCCCTCGAACCGCTGCGCCACGTCCCGACGCTGGTGCTGACCGGCGACAAGGACACGATGATCCCCAAGGCGCACAGCGAGCTGCTCCTCGAGCGGTTGTCGGACGCGGAGTACGTCGTCGTCCCGGACGCCGGGCACATGGTGCTGCTGGAGAAGCCGGCCGAGGTGACGGCGGCCCTCACCGCCCTGGTCCGCCGGGTCGGGGCCGGAGCGGCCGCCGCACGCTGAGCGGGCCTCAGAAGCCGCCGCCGTCCCCGCCGCCACCCTCGATCGCCCCGAAGGCAACAGCACCGCCCATCGCCGTGAGATGAGTGCGGCTCGCGGCGCGCTCGGCGTCGAGCAGCTCGTCGGCCCTCGTGCGCCGTCGCCCGCCGGACGTGCGCGGGAGCGGTGGGCGCGGACGCTCGAAGATCTCCGCCCGCCGGGCGGGGTCCGGCATGGCCTGCCGGCCGTCCAGGGCGACGGCGAGCGCGCTGCCGCCGTCCAGGGCCCGGTCGGCCGGCGGGTGCTCCCGGGCGTGCAGCAGCGCCTGTCGACCCGCCTTGGTCGTGGACCACGTCGGGCCGTCCGACTTCGTGCGCGCGAAGGGACGGCGGCGGAGAAGGCCCGCGGCGGCGAGCGACGCCCCGAGTCCCGCGAGCCGCTCGTCGCCGGCCGTCCGCCAGCGGACGGTGTCGGCCGAGCGGTGCCCTCGGGTACCGACGGCGTCCATGACGGCGCCCTCGACCGGATGGGAGCGGCCGGGCTGCACGACGGCGAGCTCACCGGGCGCGAAGACGCGGACCCGCCCGGTCTCGACGAGGACGACGATCGCCGTGTCGACCACCCTCGCAGCGCCGCCTGCCAGGAAGGCGATGTCGTAGACGTCGAGCTCTCGTGCGGTCATGGCCGTTCGCCTCCCGTGGGTGTCGTGTGCCGACGGTCCCACCGCGCGGTGCGCCTCGACAGGGACCTGTGTCTCGTGGCCGAGGAGGGCAGTTCGCTAGCTCCCGCCGTCCCCGCCGCCGCCTCCGCTGCCCATGGGTCCACCCGGGTGGTATTCGTGGACGGCGTCGAGCCGTCGTCGGATGCCTTCCGCCCGCTCCTTCGCGGTGGGCACCGGGACCGACTCGAAGACCAGGGACCGCTTGAGCTCGTCGCTCAGCCGGTCGCGACCGTGCAGCGCGACGAGGACCGAGGTGCCGCCGTCGGAGGCGGGGTCGGTCGGTGGTTCGGCCGCGAGGTCCCGCAGCACCTGCCGGCCCGCGGCGGTCGGCACCGGGAGCCGACCCGTCCGGCGACGGCCGCGGGCCCAGCGGCTCAGCAGGCCCGCGCTGACCAGCCGGCGACCGATGGCGAACACGCGGTCGTCGTCGGCGAGCCGCCACCGGACCACGTCGACCGAGCGGTGCCCGCGGGTGCCCACGGCGTCGAGCACCGCCGCCTCGACCGGGTGCCGCCGGGCGAGCTCGGCGACCGTGAGCTGGCCGGGCGGCTGCACACGGACGCGGCCGGTCTCGACCAGGGCGACGAGGGCCGTGTCGACGACGCGATCCGGTCCCGCGGCGAGATAGGCGATGTCGTAGACGTCGAGCCCCGGTGTGGTCATGGCGGTCGTTCCCCCCACGGTTGGTCAGGGGGCTCCGGAGGCATTTCCGTGACTCGCCCGAGTGAGGTACACGCCGGCTGCGGCCGCACTGCCGCCGGTCCGGTAGGCGGCGAGGTGCGGGTCGCTGTGGTCCACGCCGCGCGACCTGTGCCCGGGGCGCGGCGGTGGGAGCGTCGTCATCGGGCGTTCGAAGATCTCCGTCCGCAGCCGGTTGCCCAGCTGCTGGGGGCCCTCGAGGGCCACCCGGACCAGCTCGGTCTGCCCGCTGACCGCAGCCCGGCTCCGCAGCTCGCCCAGCACCCGGCGGCCGGCATGCGTGGGGGCCAGCGCACGGCGATGGCCGTGCAGCAGGACGACGACGGCGCCGGTCCGGCCGACCAGGCCCGCCTGCCGGAGCCCGTGGCCCACCTGCAGCAGCCGCTCGTCGTCGTGCATCCGCCAGCGGATCGTGTCGACCGAACGGTGGCCGGTCGGCCCGACCGCGTCGAGGACGGCGGCCTCGACGGGATGGCGGCGCACGAGATCGGTGGTGGCGAGCTGCCCGGGTGAGTGCACGCGGATGCGGCCCGCCTCGACCAGGGCGACGAGGGCGGTGTCGACGACCCGGTCCGGTCCGCCCGCGAGGTAGGCGATGTCGTAGAGGTCGAGCACGGGTGCCGTCATGGCCGTCGTCCCTTCCGGTGAACCCTGCGGTGAGGCTCCCACCGGGCGGTGGACGGCGAAAGGGCCCGACGGCCCGCGGTTAGGGTGCGGGGGTGGCCGCCCCCCGACCGCCCCGGTTCGACGCCGCAGCCGACGAGGTGGCCCACGTCGCCGCCGCGGCCGCCGACTGGGCGACGCTGGCCGAGGCGAACCGGCCGTGCGTCGCCTGCCCCGAGCTCGCCGCGACGCGGCAGCACGTCGTCGTGGGCGACGTCCCCGTGGCCGGGCGGCCGAGGTTCGCGCTGGTCGGCGAGGCGCCGGGGGCGACGGAGGACGACACCGGCCGGCCCTTCGTCGGGAGGTCCGGCGCGCTGCTGGACCAGCTGCTCGCCGAGGCGGGCCTGTCGAGGCAGGAGGCCGCCGTCCTGAACATCGTGAAGTGCCGGCCGCCGGCCAACCGCACGCCCAAGGCGACCGAGGTCGCCCGCTGCAGCGGCTGGCTGCGGCGCCAGCTGGAGCTGCTCGACCCGCCCGTCGTCGTCGCGCTGGGCCTGTCGGCCGCGAAGTGGTTCCTGGGCCCGCGGACGGTGCTGGCGCAGGTGCGCGCCCGGCCGCACGAGATCGGCGGACGCGCGGTGTGGGCCACGTACCACCCGTCGGCCGCGATCCGGTTCGGCCCGAACGGCGCCCCGCGCGCCGGGCTGCTCGCCGACCTCACGGCCGTCGCGGGGACGCTGGCATGAGGCGCGAGCACGTCCTGCCGGCGCCGGAGGACACGCACGCCCTGGGGCGGGCGCTGGCCGAGGTGCTGGCCCCGGGGGACCTCGTCGTCCTGGTCGGGCCGCTGGGCGCCGGGAAGACCGCGCTCACCCAGGGCATCGGCGCCGGCCTGGGGGTCCGCGAGCCGGTGACGTCGCCGACCTTCGTCATCTCCCGGGTGCACCGGGGCGGGCGGGTGCCGCTGGTGCACGTCGACGCCTACCGCCTGGGCGGGGTCGCCGACGTCGACGACCTCGACCTCGACGCCTCGACCGAGGAGTCGGTGACCGTCGTGGAGTGGGGGCAGGGGCTGGTCGAGCGGCTGACCGACGAGCACCTCGAGGTCCGCCTCGACCGCAGGGACGACGACGTCCGGACGGCGGTGCTCGTGGCGCACGGGCCCGGGTGGGAACGGCGGCTGGACGCCCGCTGAGTCGATCCGCCCGCGGCTCGGTAACGTCGTCGGACGTGCTCGTCCTCGCTCTCGACACCGCGACCCCGACGCTCGTCGCCGGGCTAGCCGACTGGTCGAAGCACGGGGCGACCGAGGTGCTGGCCGAGCGCGCGGTGCCCTCGGGCAACCGGCACGCCGAGCTGTTGACGCCGGCGATCACCAGCGTCCTCGACGACGCCGGCCTCACGATGCGCGACCTGGACGCCGTCGTGGCCGGCCTCGGCCCGGGACCCTTCACCGGCCTGCGGGTCGGTGTGGTGACGGCCGCGGCGCTGGCCGACGCGCGCGGGCTGCCGGTGATCGGCGTCTGCTCCCTGGACGCGGTCGGGTCGGGCGCGCGGACGGTCGTCACCGACGCCCGGCGCAAGGAGGTCTACTGGGCGGCCTACGACGGGGACGGCGCCCGCACCGACGGGCCCGGCGTCGTCCGCCCGGAGGACCTGGGCCGGACCGGGCCGTTCGTCGGGGACCCCGCGTTCGCCGCGCGACTGGGCGCCGACGTCGCCGCCGCCGAAGTCACCACCGCAGGGCTGGTCCGCGCCGCGGAGCCACAGCTGCTCGACCCGTCGTCGGCCGGCCCGCTCGTCCCGCTCTACCTGCGGCGCCCCGACGCGACCCCGCCCGCGGCGATCAAGGCCGTGAGCCAGGCGTGACGGTCACGCTGCGGCCGATGACCGTCGCCGACCTGCCGGCGGTGATGCGGCTGGAGGACGAGCTCTTCGCCCCGGACACCTGGACCGAGGCGATGTACCGCGACGAGCTCTCCCGCGCCGACACCCGCTTCTACGTGGTGGCCGAGTTCGACGTAGCCGGCGACGAGGACGCGCCGGGCGAGGGGCCGCCGGTGACGGTGGGCTACGGCGGACTCATCGCCTACGACGACGAGGCGCACATCGCGACCCTCGGCGTCACCAAGGCCCTGCAGGGCGAGGGGATCGGCTCGCTCCTGCTGGACGCGCTGCTCGCCGAGGCGGACCGGCGCAGTCCGGTGGTGCTGCTCGAGGTGCGTGCGGACAACGAGACGGCCCAGCACCTCTACCGGCGGCGCGGGTTCGTCGAGGTCGGCCGGCGGCGGGGCTACTACCAGCCCAGCGGCGCCGACGCCGTCGTCATGAGGCGCAAGCGGGTGCGGGCGCTGAGCCGGACGGGAGGCGGACGTGGCTGACCAGCCGCTGGTCCTGGGGTTCGAGACCTCGTGCGACGAGACCGGCGTCGGGCTGGTCCGTGGGCACACGCTGCTCGCCGACGCGCTGGCGACGTCCATGGCCGAGCACGAGCGCTTCGGCGGCGTCGTGCCCGAGATCGCGTCCCGGGCGCACCTGGAGGCGATGGTCCCGACGGTGCACCGCGCGCTGGCCGACGCCGGGGCGACCATCGACGACGTCGACGCGGTCGCGGTGACGTCGGGCCCCGGCCTGACCGGCGCGCTGCTCGTCGGCGTCGCCGCCGCCAAGGCCTACGCCCTGGCGCTCGGCAAGCCGCTGTACGGCGTCAACCACCTGGCCGCGCACGTCGCCGTGGACGAGCTGCAGCACGGCCCGCTCGCGGAGCCGTCGATCGCCCTGCTGGTGTCGGGCGGGCACAGCTCGCTGCTGCTCGTGCCCGACCTGGCGCAGGACGTGCAGTCCCTGGGCCGGACGGTCGACGACGCCGCGGGGGAGGCCTTCGACAAGGTCGCCCGCGTGCTCGGTCTGCCGTTCCCCGGCGGCCCGCCGATCGACCGTGCCGCCCGCGACGGCGACCCGCGCGCCATCGGCTTCCCGCGCGGCCTCACCGGCCCCCGCGACGCGCCCTACGACTTCTCCTTCTCCGGGCTGAAGACGGCGGTGGCGCGCTGGGTCGAGGCGCGGCAGCGGGCGGGGGAGCAGGTGCCGGTGGCCGACGTCGCGGCATCCTTCCAGGAGGCCGTCGCAGACGTCCTCACCGCCAAGGCGGTGCGCGCCTGCCGCGACCACGGGGTCGACCACCTCGTCCTCGGGGGAGGGGTGGCCGCCAACTCGCGGCTGCGCGCGCTCGCCGAGGAGCGGTGCGCGGCCGCCGGGATCGTGCTCCGCGTGCCCAGCCCGCGGCTGTGCACCGACAACGGCGCCATGGTGGCCGCCCTCGGCTCGCGCCTCGTGGCATCCGGCGTCGCGCCGTCGCTACCGGACCTCGGCGCCGACAGCTCCCTGCCGATCGAGGTCGTCAGGGGCTAGGACCGCCGCCCGCCGCCCACGATGCCGGCCACGAGCAGCAGCTTCGCCAGCCAGTCCCCGCCGTGGATGGCCGCCTGCTGCCACGGGACCTTCTCGTGCACGACGGAGCCGGTGAGCAGCACGACCGGGAACGCGGCCCACAGGCCCGCGCCCAGCCGGAGCCGGCTCCCCGGGCCGGCGTCCCCGATCCGCCCCGCGAGGACGGCCACGGCGGTGGCCACGGTCGTGCTCCGGGCGAGCTCCACGGGCAGCACCCAGGCCGGTGGCCGGGCATCGGCCGCGTAGGCGTCGTCCAGCTCCGCCAGCCGCGTCCCCCAGGCGGCGTACCAGGCCGCGCTGGTCGCCACCGACGCGCCGGCCGCGAGCCCGATCCGCCGGAGGTCGAGCCGCGGAGCCGTGGACTTCTGCTTCATGGGTTCCTCCCGGACGTCGGTGCTGCACTGCTGACCGGTCAGGGGGCGTCGACTCATCGGTCGGAGCCGTGCCCGGGGGAGGGGTCGCACACCAGGACCGTGGGCGCCCCGGCCACCCGGGTGACCACGACGACCGCGGAGTCGCTCCCCGGGCCCCTCAGCCGGCGGGCGAGCGCCTCGGGCTCGATGGGCGAGCCCCGCTTCTTGACGACGACCCGTCCGATGCCGCGGGAGCGCAGGTGCGCCTTCAGCTTCTTCAGGTTGAACGGCAGCACCTCGCTGATCCGGTAGGAGCTCAGCCAGGGGCTCTCCGCCGGGGCGTCGGAGGTCAGGTAGGCGATCGTCGGGTCGACGAGCGTCGCGCCCGCGGCGACGAGCGACATGAGCCCGGAGCGGATGAGTGCCGGGTCCGGCTCGTGCAGCCAACCGCGGACGGGGCCGACGGGCGCCGGACCGGGGTCCGCGTCGGCGCTGACCTCGGCGACGGCGCCGTCGCGCACCACGGCCGCCCGGCGCCAGGTGGTGGAGATCCCCCGGCCCCAGAGCAGCGCCTCGACGATCGAGCCGCCCACGGAGACCCACTCGCCCTCGATGCCGTCCGGGATCCGGTCGTGGTCGAGGCCCGGGGCCACCTTGACGACGGCGTACGGCACGCGGTCGAGGAGCGCCGCGACGGTCGACCAGGGGGGCGACCAGCGGTCGGGGTCGAGCTGACGGCGCCCGCCCGACCGTCGCGCCGGGTCGAGCACCGCGGCGTCGCACCCGGCCACCCGGCCGCCGGACGCCTCGGCGACCAGGCCGACGACGTCGGCGTCGAGCACCTCGACACCGGTCAGCCCGAGCGCCGCGGCGTTCAGCCGGGTCAGCTCGCGCGCCACCGGATCGCGGTCGACGCCGACCACCCGGGCGCCGGCCCGGGCCAGGGCGACGGTGTCCGTGCCGGCGGCGCAGCCAAGGTCGGCCACCGCTTCGGCACCCCCGGCCAGCAGCCGGCCCGCCCGGCGGTCGGCGAGCACGGGCCGACCGGCCTGCTCGAGCGTGTCGCCGGTGAAGAACAGCCGGTCCGCGTCGTCCCCG
>DASQTE010000405.1:0-2544 GCA_035642035.1 Blastococcus sp. | reverse complement strand
GGTCGCCGACCTGCCAGCCGAACGCCTCGGCGCCCGGGCCCAGCGCCACGATCTCACCGGCCCACTCGTGGCCCGGCGTGAACGGGAAGGCCGGCGGCCAGAAGCCGGGGTAGTCGCCGCGGATCAGGTGGGCGTCGGTGCCGCAGATGGAGGTCGCCCGGACGCGGGCGAGCACCTCGTTCGGGCCGGGCTCGGGGACGGGCTTCTCCTGGATCTCCAGGACGTCGGGCTCCAGGACCACGAGTGCCTGCATCGTCTCGGTCATTCGGTCTCCTGGTGGTTCGGAAGCGGAGCGGGCCCGTCGGTGCACCCGACCGGCCTGAGGTGTTTCACCGATTATCGAAACTAGGGTCCGGATCGGGTGGCGTCAAGGTCTCTCGATAATCGACGACGCGGCTCGAGGCGGCGGTGTGGTCGCCGTGCTCAGGTGTCGACGTCGTCCTCGGCCGGGTCGCCCAGGGCAGCCGGGAAGTGGCTCTGGAGGAGCTCGCTGACCGACAACTGGTGCGCCCGTGCGGCCTCCGCGGCGCGGTCGGCGTCCCGGGCGCGGAGCGCGTCCAGGATCGGCCGGTGCTCCTGGACGATCCCGCGGACGTCGACGTCCGGCAGGGTCAGCGTGATGAACGTCCGGGCGAACGGCGCCAGCTGGTCGAAGGCGCGCACCAGGGCGTGGTTCTCCGAGGCCTCGGCGATGAGGTGGTGGAAGCGGACGTCGGCCTCGGTCACGCCCGAGAAGTCGCCGGCCTCGAGACGGTCGAACATCTCGTCGACCAGCCCCCCGAGGGTCTCCAGGGTCGCGTCCGGGATCCGGTCGGCCGCCAGTCGGGCGGCCAGGGCGTCGACCTCCGCGCGCACGAGGCTGACGTCGGCCAGCTCCTTGGCGCTGGGCAGCCGCACCCGCGCACCCCGCCGGGGGTGGATCGTGACGATGCCGACCGCCGCGAGCTCCCGCAGCCCCTCGCGCACCGGCGACTGGCTCAGCCCCAGCTCCTTGGCGAGCTTGAACTCCACGATCCGCTCGCCGGGGGCGTAGTGCCCCTGGACGATCCGGTCCAGCACGATCCGCTTCACCGACGCAGACAGCAGCTCGCCGCCGATGTCGGAGCTGAGCTGGCTGTCGCTCATCGCAGGCCCTCCCCGGTCGTCGTCACGCGGGCGTGGCGTCGCGGAGGTCCAGGCGCCGCCGCGCCTCCGCCGGGGTGGCGATGTCGCGGTGCAGCAGGCGGGCGATGGCGGTGATCCGCTCGACCTGTGCGGCGTTGGACTCGGCGAGCTTCCCGGGGCCGTCCCACAGCGAGTCCTCGAGGCCGACGCGGGCGTTGCCGCCGAGGGACAGGGCGATCGTCCCGAGCCGCATCTGCGCGGAGCCGGCACCCAGGACCGACCACTCGAAGTCGTCCCCGAACAGGCGGTGCGCCGTCCGGTGCATGTGCGCGAGGTCCTCGAAATCGGCGCCGGTGCCACCGAGCAGGCCGAAGACGGTCTGCACGAACAGCGGCGGGCGCACCAGGCCGCGGTCGAGCATGTTCGCCAGGTTGTAGAGGTGCGCGGTGTCGTAGCACTCGAACTCGAACCGGGTGCCCTGGTCGCCGCAGAGCTTCAGGATCCGCTCGATGTCGGCGTAGGTGTTCTTGAAGACGACGTCCTTGTCGGCCAGCCGCTCCCGCTCCCACTCGTGCTGGAACGTCGGGTAGCGGTCGAGCATCGGGAAGAGCCCGAAGTTCATCGAACCCATGTTGAGCGAGGCCAGCTCGGGCGCGAGCTGCACGGCCGGGGCGATCCGCTCGTCCACCGTCATGTGCGGGCTGCCGCCCGTGGTGAGGTTGATGATGACGTCGGAGCTGTCCCCGACGATCGCCAGGACCTCCTTGAAGAGGGCCGGGTCCTGGACCGGGTGGCCGTCCTCGGGGTCGCGCACGTGCAGGTGCACGATCGCCGCGCCGGCCGCGGCCGCGCCCAGCGCCGCCTGGGCGATCTGCTCCGGCGTCACCGGCAGCGCCGGGGACATCGTCGGCGTGTGGATCGCGCCGGTCGGGGCGCACGTGATGATCGCCGACGTCGCTTGCTTGGCCATGGGGCCCTCCCCCTACGATGATTCTCTCGATTATCGAGCGTAGCGTCAGTCGTCGTGGCTCGGGAAGACGCAGGGGAGGGACCGTGACCACTGCCGGCCCCGCCGGGCGCCCGTCCCCGCTCGTCGTCGTGGCGCCCGACAAGTTCAAGGGCTCGCTGAGCGCCGCCGATGCGGCCGCCGCGCTCGGCCGCGGCCTGCGGCGCGGGCTCCCCGCTGCGCGCGTCGTGGAGCACCCGATCGCCGACGGGGGCGAGGGCTCGGTCGAGATGGTGCTGGCGCACGGGTTCCGGCCGGTGTCCCGCGAGGTGCGCGGCCCGACGGGCGCACCGGTCGTGGCGACGTACGCCCTGGCGGGGGACACCGCGCTCGTGGAGATGGCGTCGGCGGCGGGCCTCGGCCGGCTGACGGGCGGGGCGCCCGACGACCGCACCGCCCGGACGGCGTCCAGCTACGGCGTCGGCGAGCTCGTC
>DASQTE010000404.1:0-13650 GCA_035642035.1 Blastococcus sp. | reverse complement strand
GTCCCCGACCCGGCCGGCGACACCACCCTGGACGTCGAGGGCGGGCGGACGGCGCGGGACGATTCCGTCCCCCCGCCGGGGCCCGGCCTCCCCGATCTCTTCGCGGGCAGCGTCGACACGGTGGGGGAGCTGACGGACTGCCTGGTCGACGGGCTCCTGAGGCTGCCCGACGGCAGCGTCCTCGACTGCGTGACCGGCCTGCCCGTGCCGCCGCTCCCGACGCTGCCCGTCGAGACGCCCGCCCTCCCCACGCTGCCGGTCGAGGTCCCCTAGCGTCGAGGGCATGGCGCTGCGCCGCGGACGAACCGCCGTCCGGGCCTGGATCGCCGCCGGGGCGTGCGTGGTCCTCGTGGCCGTGGTCGTGGTCCTCGCGCAGCAGGGCCGGTCCGGGTCGACCGCCGGCGAGGGGTCCCGGCCCGTCGTCACCTTCATCGGCGATTCCTGGACCGCCGGGACCGGGAGCGAGAGCGGGCGGGGCTACGCGGCGCCGGCCGCCGAGCGGGCGGGTTGGACGAGCCACGTCCTGGGCATCAGCGGCACCGGCTATCTGCAGGGCACGCCCGGCCAGGACTTCGCGGGGCGGGTCGGACGGGCGGCCGGGACCGACCCCGACGTCGTGGTCGTGCAGGGCAGCCTGAACGACGACCGCAGCGATCCGGCGGCGCTCGAGCCGGCGGTCCGGGACACGTTGTCGGACCTGCGGGCCGCGGTCGGTCCGGGCACGGTCGTCCTCGTGATCGGCGCCTCGCACACGCCGGGGACCGACCCGGCGACCATCGAGAGCCTGAACGACGCGATCGGGAGCGCGGCGGAGACGGTGGGGGTCCGGTTCGTGGATCCGGCGGAGGAGAACTGGAACGACCCGGCCGATCCGACGATCTGGGCCGACCCCATCCACCCCAACGACGCCGGTTACCGGCTCGTCGCCGACCGCGTGTCCGAGCTGCTCCGGGAGAGCGTCCAGGGCTGAGCGGCCGGGACGGTGCCCGGACCGCACCCGCTAACGTCTGGGGGTGCCCACGTGGGAATACGCCTCCGTCATCACCGCCAACGACGCCGAGTCGCAGCGCGCCGGCGTCAGCATCAAGCTGCCCGGCGGGCAGTCCGAGCGCCAGCAGGGTGACACCAGCTCGGTCCTCAACCGCCTCGGCTCCGAGGGCTGGGAGCTCGTGAGCTACCACTCCAGCGGCGCCGGCACCTGGGGCTTCGAGCAGTTCTGGCTCAAGCGCCAGTCCGGTTCCTGATCCCGCACCGTCGAGCCTGAGCCGTCACCGGCCCGGGGCAGACTGACGGCCGTGGACGACACCGTGCCGCCCGGCTGGCCGCAGGAGGTGCGTCCACCCGGCGCCCCGGACTGGGAGCGGACGGCCGTGGCCTGGCTGTTCGACCTCGTGCCCCCGGACTACCGGGCCCACGAGGTGCTCCGCCGCTACCCGGTGCTGCTCGCCCGCTTCGCCGGTGACCACGTCGCCGCCGGTCTCGAGGCCGCCCGCAAGGGCTGGCGCACGGTACGTGTCGAACTGGCCGACCAGCTGCCGGTGGAGGCCATCGAGGCGGCCATGACCGCCTACGAGCGGGAGGGCGCCCGCCTGGCCGCCGCGGCCCGCGGCGTCGAGGTGGTCGCGGGCGCGCTGCGTGGCGAGCGATGGGTCCCGCGGCTCTGACCCGATGGCTGTGACGTGCATCCGGCGGTCCTGCTCGGCCGGAAGACCGGGCAGAGCGCGGTTACAGTGGCTGCGCGGCTCCCGTCGCCGATGCACGTCGCCGCCGACCGAGAGGACACCGCCGACCCGTGCCGCTCCTGCGATCGCTCCGGGGCCCCGAAGATCTGCGGGCCCTCCCGTCCGACGAGCTGCCCACCCTGGCGGCCGAGATCCGCGACGCCCTCGTGACGAGCGTGGCGAAGACCGGTGGCCACCTCGGCCCCAACCTCGGCTGCGTGGAGCTGACGATCGCGCTGCACCGGGTCTTCGAGTCCCCGCGCGAGCCCATCGTCTTCGACACCGGGCACCAGGCCTACGTGCACAAGATGCTCACCGGCCGGGTCGAGGGCTTCGAGCGGCTGCGCCAGCGCGGCGGGCTCTCCGGCTACCCGAGCCGCGCGGAGAGCGAGCACGACTGGGTGGAGAACAGCCACGCGTCGACCTCGCTGTCCTACGCCGACGGGCTGGCCAAGGCCTTCGCCGTCCGCGGCGACCCGCGGCCCGTGGTGGCCGTCGTGGGCGACGGCGCGCTCACCGGTGGGATGTCGTGGGAGGCGCTGAACAACATCGCCGCGGCCCAGGACCGCCCGGTCGTCATCGTGGTGAACGACAACGGCCGCTCGTATTCCCCGACGATCGGTGGCGTCGCCGACGCGCTGGCCACCCTGCGGCTGCGCCCCGGCTACGAGCAGGCCCTGCTGCAGGTCCGCCAGGCGCTGCACCGTGCGCCCGTGCTGGGGTCGGCGCTCTACGACGCGCTGCACGCCATCAAGAAGGGCCTCAAGGACGTGCTCTCCCCGCAGGGCATGTTCGAGGACCTCGGCATGAAGTACGTCGGGCCGGTCGACGGGCACGACATCGAGGTCATGGAGTCCGCCCTGCGCCGGGCGCGCTCCTTCGGCGGGCCCGTCATCGTCCACGCCGTCACCACCAAGGGCTTCGGCTACCCGCCGGCCGAGACCGACCAGATCGACGCCTGGCACGCCACCGGCGTGTTCGACCCCGACAGCGGGGCGAGCACGGTGGCGGCGCGCGACTGGACGACGGCCTTCTCCGACGAGCTCGTCCGCATCGGCGCCGAGCGGTCCGACGTCGTCGCGATCACCGCGGCGATGCTGCACCCGACCGGCCTGGCCGCGTTCGCCGAGCGGTTCCCCGAGCGCACCTTCGACGTCGGCATCGCCGAGCAGCACGCGCTCACCTCGGCGGCCGGCCTGGCGATGGGCGGGCTGCACCCCGTCGTCGCCGTCTACTCGACGTTCCTCAACCGGGCGTTCGACCAGCTGCTGATGGACGTCGCCCTGCACCGCCAGCCGGTCACCGTCGTCCTGGACCGCGCCGGGGTCACCGGAACCGACGGCGCGTCGCACAACGGCATGTGGGACATGTCGATCCTCTCCGTGGTGCCGGGCGTGCGACTCGCGGCGCCGCGGGACGAGTCGACCCTGCGGGAGGCGCTGCGCGAGGCGGTCGCCGTCACCGACGGGCCGACGGTCGTGCGGTTCCCGAAGGGGCCGCCGCCGGTCGACATCCCCGCCCTCGAGCGGCGCGGGACGGTCGACGTCCTGCGCCGCAGCGAGCGGGCGGAGGTCCTGCTCGTCGCCGTCGGCGCGATGGTGCCGATGTGCCTCGCCGTCGCGGAGCGGGCCGCCGACCACGGCATCGACGTCACGGTCGTCGACCCGCGCTGGGTGCTGCCGGTCGCGCCCGAGCTGGTCGAACTCGCCGCCGCGCACCGGCTGGTCGTCACGGTGGAGGACGGCGGCCGCGCCGGGGGAGTCGGGACGACGCTGACGCAGGCGCTGCAGGACCGCGACTACGACGTGCCCGTGCGGGCGGTGGGCCTGCCGCAAGCCTTCTTCGACCACGGCAGCCGCGGTCAGGTGCTGGCCGACGCGGGGCTGACCGAGCAGGACGTCGCCCGCCGGATCGCCGAGTGGGCGGCCAAGCTCGGCGAGCGGACCGACAACCACGTCGTCGAGCCCGTGGACGGCGCCCAGCAGTAGGAGGACCCCTTGCCGGGCGTCAGCTCCGCGGCTCGGGGATCTGCGGTGCGCGCAACGGGCGGAACGCGGCCCGGATCTCGGTCGCGAAGAGCTCCGGCTCCTCCCAGGCGGCGAAGTGGCCCCCTCGGTCGACCTCGTTGAAGTAGCTGAGGGTCGGGTAGGACGCCTCGGCCCAGCTCCGCGGGCTGCGCCAGATCTCGCCGGGGAACGTGGTGAAGCCGACCGGCACCGAGACCTGCGGAGGCGCCTGACCGGCCCGGGCCTGGACCGCGGCGACGCCGAAGTCCTCCCAGTAGGACCGGGCCGCCGAGACCGCGGTGCCGGTCACCCAGTACAGCGTGATGTTGTCGACGATCTGGTCCCGGGTGAGGTTGCCCGTAGGCTGCCCGTCGACGAAGGCGCGGGCGATCTTGTAGTAGCTGTCGGTGTCGTGGTCGAGCAGCCAGGCCGCCAGGGCGACCGGCGAGTCGAGCTGGGCGTAGCCGATCGTCTGCGGCCGCGTGGCCATCTCCAGGAAGTAGGCGAAGCCGCTCGCCTGGAACGTCGCGATCGCGGCGGTCGCCGCGCGTTCCTGCTCGGTCTCGGTCGGGAACTGGAGGCCGGCCAGCGCCGTCACGAGCAGGTTGATGTGGATGCCGAGCAGCCCCTCGGGCGCCTGGCGGCCCATGACGTCGGTGA
This sequence comes from Blastococcus sp., assembly GCA_035642035.1. Taxonomy (GTDB): domain Bacteria; phylum Actinomycetota; class Actinomycetes; order Mycobacteriales; family Geodermatophilaceae; genus Blastococcus_B. The sequence goes on along the minus strand of DASQTE010000404.1, from coordinate 9,263 downwards.
CGGCGGCGCCCACGTCGCCGCCCTGGGCGACGTACCGGGTGTAGCCGAGGCGGCGCATCAGCTCCGCCCACGCCGTCGCGACGCGACCGACGTCCCAACCGAGCTCGGTCGGCTGGCCGGAGAAGCCGTAGCCGGGCAGGGACGGGAGGACGAGGTCGAACGCGTCCTCGGCCCGGCCGCCGTACGCGGTGGGGTCGGTGAGCGGGCCGATGGAGTCCAGCAGCTCGATGACGGAGCCGGGCCAGCCGTGCGTCATGATCAGCGGCAGTGCGCCCGGGTGCGGCGACCGCACGTGGAGGAAGTGGATGTCCACGCCGTCGATCTCGGTCATGAACTGGGGCAACGCGTTCAGCTTCGCCTCGCAGCGGCGCCAGTCGTGGTCGTTCGCCCAGTAGCCGGCCAGCGCCTGCATCGTCGCCAGCTGCACGCCCTGCTCGCGATCGGCCACCAGTTCCCTGGTGGGCCAGCGGGTCGCGGCGAGGCGTCGGCGCAGGTCGGTCAGGACCTCCTCGGGAACCTCCACGCGGAACGGTCGGATGGCACTCCCGGTCTGTTCGGCCACTGCGGTCACGGTCGGACCTGCTTCCTCGTCGTCTGCGGGGTGGTCGCGGACCGGCACGAGGCCTGGAGAAGCTGCACCAGGGGACGGCGCACGGTCGGCGCTCCAGGGACGAGGAACACCCTTCTCCGGGGTGCCGGGGGCGGGCACAGAGTCGAACGACCCCATGGGCAGGCTCACCGGCAGCGCGTCCCCCCGTTGACGTGTGACCTTTTGGTCACCTATCTTCGCCGTGTGGACGACGACCGCGTGTTCAAGGCGCTCGCCGATCCCACCCGCCGGTTCCTGCTCGACCTCCTCTTCGCCAAGGACGGGCGGACGCTCGGCGAGCTGGAGTCGGCGGTGGAGATGACGCGCTACGGCGTGATGAAGCACCTCAAGGTGCTCGAGGACGCCGGCCTCGTCGTCACCCGGCGCTCCGGGCGGGAGAAGTTCCACTTCCTCAACCCGGTGCCCATCCGGGAGGTCCACGACAGGTGGATCGACAAGTACACCGAGCGCCACGTCACGGCGCTCGTCGACCTCAAGCGAGAGTTGGAGCGACCATGACGAGCACGGAGACGGTCCCGGCCGAACGCGCCACCACGACGCGGGTGCACCGGGTGTTCATCAAGGCGGAGCCGGAGCGGATCTGGCAGGCGATCACCGACCCGGCCTGGAACGGCCGGTACGGCTACGGCGCGGCCGCCGAGTACGACCTCAGTCCCGGCGGTGCCTACCGCTCGTTCGCCTCCGAGGAGATGAAGCGGGCGTCGGTCGAGATGGGCTATCCGCAGCCTCCGGAGGTCGTCGTCGACGGCGAGGTGATCCTGGCCGAGCCCCCGCACAGGCTCGTGCAGACGTGGCGGATGCTCATGGACCCGACCACGGCGGCCGAGGGCTTCAGCCGGCTCACCTACGACATCGCCGGTCCCGGTCCCGACGGCGTCTGCCGGCTGACCGTGACCCACGAGGTCGGCGGCATGCCGGCCCTGGATGCGCTGGTCCGGGGCAGCGAGGAGCTCGGCGCGCCCGGCGGCGGTGGCTGGGACTGGGTGCTCAGCGACCTCAAGACGCTGCTGGAGACCGGCACGGGCTTCGCCGGCTGACTGGGGACCGCGGCGCCCCCGCCACTCCTCTGCGCGGTGTCGTCGTCCTCCGCGCGGTGGACCGCGCTGAGCACCGCAGCACGGCGCGTACGACGGCCGGCTGTCGTGCACCGCGGTGCAGTGCCCGGTACCGCGATGTGGCGCGGTAGTCCCCACGACACCGCGGTACCGCCGCGCACGGACGACGGCCCGGCCCCCTCGACGCTGAGGGAGCCGGGCCGTCGGGCTCTGCGGGCTCAGGCGGGGAGCGACGCCACCCCGCGCGGCAGGAATCGCTGCCCGGTGACCCGCTCGGAGACGCCGGTCCGGTCCAGGTAGGCGGAGATGCCGCCCAGCCAGAACGGCCACCCGGCGCCCAGCAGCATGCACAGGTCGATGTCCTGCACCGCCTGGACCACGCCCTCGTCGAGCATCAGCCGGATCTCCTGCGCCAGGGCCTCGACGGCCCGTTCGCGCACCTGCTCCTCGGTCAGCGGGTCGGGGTGGGTGGGCGAGCCATAGCCGATGCCCTCGAGCTCGGGGTCGACGACGCCCGGCTCGCTGTACACCGACGACTTGCCCAGCTCGACCATCTTCCTGAGCCCCTCGCCGACGAAGAACCGGTCGGGGAAGGCCTCGTGCATGCGCTCGGCCACGTGCAGGGCCACCGGCGGGCCGACCAGTGTGAGCAGCTCGAACGGCGTCATGGGCAGGCCCAGGGGGTCGAGCGCGCGGTCGGCGACGGCCACCGGCGTGCCCTGCTCCACCGACGCGGTGACCTCGCCGAGGAACCGGGTGAGCAGCCGGTTGACGACGAACGCCGGGGCGTCCGCGACCAGCACGCAGCTCTTCTTCAGCGACCTGCCGACCGAGAACGCGGTGGCCAGCGTCGCGTCGTCGGTCTGCTCCGCGCGCACGACCTCGAGCAGCGGCAGGACCGCCACCGGGTTGAAGAAGTGCAGGCCGACGACCCGCTCCGGGTGCTCGAGCTTCGACGCCATCTCGGTCACCGACAGCGCCGAGGTGTTGGTCGCGAGCACGCACTCGGGCGAGACGATCGCCTCGACCTCGGCGAACACCTGCTGCTTGACCGACATCTCCTCGAAGACGGCCTCGATGACGAGGTCGGCGTCGGCGAAGACGTCCTTGGACAGCGAGCCGGTGACCAGGCCCTTGAGGTGGTTGAGCTTGTCCTGGTTCAGCCGGTCGCGCTGAGCCAGCTTGTCGAGCTCGCCGTGGACGTACGCCACGCCGTTGTCCACGCGCGCCTGGTCGATGTCGGTCAGCACGACCGGCACCTTCAGCTGGCGGACGAAGAGCATCGCCAGCTGCGACGCCATGAGCCCGGCCCCGACGACGCCGACCTTCGTGACCTTGCGGGCCAGGGACCTGTCCGGCGCGCCGGCGGGGCGCTTGGCCCGCTTGTTGACCAGGTCGAAGCTGTACAGCGAGGCCCGCAGCGGGTCGCTCATCAGCAGGTCGGTGAGCGCGTCGTCCTCGGCCGCCGTGCCCGCGGTGAACGCCTCGCCCTCGGCCCCGTCGCGCGCGAGGTCCAGCAGCTCGACGGCCCGGACGGCGCCGGGGGAGGCGTCGCGGGTGCGGCCGGCCACGATCGCCCGGGCACGGGCGATCGCGTCGTCCCAGGCCGCGGTGTCGACGTCGGGGCGCGGGACGGTCACGTCCCCGCCGAGGACGCCGACGGCCCACTCGAGCGAGCGCTCGAGGAAGTCGGCGGGCTCGAGGACGGCGTCGGCGATGCCGAGCTCCGCCGCCTTCGGGGCCGGGGTCATCTTGTTCTGCGCCAGGGCGTTCTCGACGACGACGGTGACGGCCGGGTCGATGCCGATCAGGTTCGGCAGCAGCTGCGTGCCGCCCCAGCCGGGGACCAGCCCGAGGAAGACCTCGGGGAAGGCGACCATCGCCGTCGACGCGATCGTCCGGTACCGGCAGTGCAGCGCCAGCTCCAGCCCGCCGCCCAGCGCGACGCCGTTGACGAAGGAGAACGTCGGGATCGACGAGTCCTTCAACCGGCGGAACACCCGGTGCCCGGTCCCGGCGATCTCCCGGGCGGTGCCCGCGTCGGTCACCGAGGGGACGCCGGAGAGGTCGGCGCCCACCGCGAAGATGAACGGCTTGCCGGTCACGCCGATCGCCAGAGGGGCTGGGGAGCGGGCGGCGATCTCGTCGAGCGCGGCGTCCAGCGACGCCAGCCCGCCGGGACCGAAGGTCGACGGGCGGGTGTGGTCGTGCCCGTTGTCCAGCGTGATCAGCGCGAACTCGCCGGAGAGCCCGGGGAGGCTCAGGAACCGGACCTTGGCCGCGGTGACTACCTCGTCCTCGAACACAGCTGTGGTCACGTCGCGGCACCTTCCCAGTTCGGGTTCTCCCAGATCACGGTGGCGCCCATGCCGAGGCCCACGCACATGGCGGTCAGGCCGTAGCGGACGTCGGGCCGCTCGGCGAACTGCCGGGACAGCTGCGTCATGAGCCGGACGCCGGAGGAGGCCAGCGGGTGGCCGACGGCGATGGCGCCGCCCCACGGGTTGACCCGCTCGTCGTCGTCGGCGATGCCGAAGTGGTCGAGGAAGGCCAGCACCTGGACGGCGAAGGCCTCGTTGAGCTCGAACAGGCCGATGTCCTCGATCGTCAGGCCGGTGCGGGCCAGGGCGCGCTCGGTGGAGGGCACCGGGCCCACGCCCATGACCTCGGGCTCGACGCCCACGAAGCCGTAGCTGACCAGCCGCATGCCGACGTCGAGCCCGAGCTCGACGGCGACGTCCTCGGCGGCCAGCAGGCAGCCGGTGGCCCCGTCGTTGAGGCCCGCGGCGTTGCCGGCCGTGACGTGGCCGTGGGGGCGGAACGGCGTCTTGAGCGTGCCGAGGCCCTCGAGCGTCGTGTTCGGCCGCGGCGGCTCGTCCACGGTGGCGACCCCGTAGCCGTGCTCGGCCGAGCGGGTGGCGACGGTGACCAGCTCTGGGCCGATCTGCCCGTTGGCGACGGCCTTGGCGTACTTCTGCTGGCTGGCGAGCGCGAAGGCGTCGGCCCGCTCCTTGGTCAGGTGCGGGAAGCGGTCGTGCAGGTTCTCCGCCGTCGACCCCATGACCAGCGCCGACTCGTGGACGAGCTTCTCGCTGAAGAAGCGCGGGTTCGGGTCGGCGCCCTCGCCCATCGGGTGGCGGCCCATGTGCTCGACGCCGCCGGCGATGGCGACGTCGTAGGCGCCGAAGGCGATGCCGCTGGCGGTGGTGGTCACGGCGGTCATCGCGCCGGCGCACATGCGGTCGATCGAATAGCCGGGCACGGACTTCGGCAGCCCGGCCAGCAACGCCGCCGTCCGGCCCAGGGTCAGGCCCTGGTCGCCGATCTGCGTCGTGGCGGCGATCGCCACCTCGTCGACGCGGTCGGGCGGCAGCGCCGGGTTGCGGCGCAGGAGCTCGCGGATCACCCGGACGACGAGGTCGTCGGCGCGGGTCTCGGCGTAGATGCCCTTCGGGCCGGCCTTGCCGAAGGGGGTGCGCACGCCGTCGACGAAGACGACCTCGCGCAGCGAGCGGGACATGGGACCTCCGCAGCAGTTCGGGACCGCGCCGGAGACGGGCGCGGTCCGCTCAAGTTACCCGCCGGTAACCCAGGCGCCAAGCGTGACCCGACCCGCCGGGGTGCGTGGTGCACATCACGGTCCGGCAACGGAGGGGACCTGTGCTTGCGGTCACACCCGATCACTGGAAAAGATGTGCCGCCGGAATTTCGATGTAACCCCAACAAAAAGGCAGGACCCTCTCATGGCGCGACGGAGCACCCTGACGACGGCGATCGCAGCCGCCCTCGTCTTCGGCTTGGCCGCATGTGGCAGCGACGACGGCGGCGACAGCGGCGGTGGCGGTGGCGACGGTGGCGGCGAGGCGGCCGGCAAGGTGGGCGTGATCCTCCCCGACACCGAGTCATCGGTCCGCTGGGAGAACTTCGACCGCCCCTACCTCGAGGCGGCCTTCGACGACGCCGGGGTCGAGTACGACATCCAGAACGCCGAGGGCGACGCCCAGCGGCAGGCCACCATCGCCGAGCAGATGATCACCGAGGGCGCGACCGTCCTGGCGATCGTCAACCTGGACTCCGCCTCGGGCGCGCAGATCCAGGAGCAGGCGGCGGCCGAGGGCGTGCAGACCATCGACTACGACCGGCTCACACTGGGCGGCTCGGCGGAGTACTACGTGTCCTTCGACAACACCGAGGTCGGCCGTCTGCAGGGCGAGGGCCTGGCCCAGTGCCTCGAGGCGGAAGGCGTCACGCAGGGCAACATCGCGTTCCTCAACGGCTCGCCGGACGACAACAACGCGACGCTGTTCTCGGCGGGGGCCCACGAGGTGCTCGACCCGCTGACGCAGTACCCGCAGGTGGCGGAGCAGGCCGTGCCCGGCTGGGACAACCAGGAGGCGGCGACGATCTTCGAGCAGATGTACACCCAGGCCGGCGGCAACATCCAGGGCGTCCTGGCTGCCAACGACGGCCTCGCCAACTCGGTGATCCAGATCCTGGGGCGCAACAACGCGGCCGGTGCCAACAACGTGACCGGCCAGGACGCCACCGTCGAGGGTCTGCAGAACATCCTCAACGGCGACCAGTGCATGACGGTCTACAAGTCGATCCGCGAGGAGGCCGGCGCGCTGGCCGAGCTGGCCACCGCGCTGATCAACGGCGAGGAGGGCGAGACCACGGGCACCGTCGAGGACACGGAGGCCGGCCGCGAGGTCCCCTCCGTCCTGCTGACTCCGGTCGCGATCTTCCGTGACAACGTCAAGGAGGTCGTCGACGACGAGTTCGTGACGGCCGAGGACCTGTGCACGGGCGACTTCGCCGCGGCGTGCACGGAGCTGGGCATCGAGTAGTGGTCACGGGCTGCCGGGGCGTCCATCATGGACGCCCCGGCGGTCCCTGCCGCATCCGATACGAGCTCGATCGAGAGGCCCGGCGTGTCCGCATCGACCGGCCGTCCCGAGGACGGCACCCCCACCCTGGAACTGCGCGGCATCGACAAGAGCTTCGGCGCGGTCCAGGTCCTGCACGGCGTTGATATGAAGGTCTACCCCGGTCAGGTCACCGCCCTGGTGGGTGACAACGGCGCGGGGAAGAGCACGCTCATCAAGTCGATCGCGGGCATCCACGCCATCGATGCCGGAGAGCTTCTCTTCGAGGGCAAGCCCATCTCCATCTCCGGACCCCGGGAGGCCGCGGCCCTCGGCATCGAGATCGTCTACCAGGACCTCGCGCTGGCCGACAACCTCGACGTCGTGCAGAACATGTTCCTCGGCCGGGAGCGCAAGAACGGCATCGTGCTCGACGAGATCTCGATGGAGCAGGCGGCCCGCGACACGCTCAGCAAGCTGTCGGTCCGGACGCTCAAGTCGGTGCGCCAGCTCGTCGCCAGCCTCTCCGGTGGTCAGCGGCAGACCGTCGCGATCGCCAAGGCGGTGCTCTGGGAGTCCAAGCTGGTCGTCCTCGACGAGCCGACCGCGGCACTCGGTGTGGCCCAGACGCGCCAGGTGCTCGACCTCGTCCGCCGGCTCGCCGACACCGGCCACGCGGTCGTCTTCATCTCCCACAACATGGTCGACGTGTTCGAGGTGGCCGACCGGGTCGCCGCGCTCTACCTCGGCCGCATGGCGGCGGACATCCCGATCTCCCAGGTCAACCGCAGCCAGGTCATCGAGCTCATCACGGCGGGCCGCTCCGGCGACGTGGGCATCGCCGCCGACGCCGCGGCCGTGGAGGTCTGAGCCATGTCGAGCAACACGATCTCCGAGTCCACCAGCGCGCAGGAGCCGGGTGGGGCGCCGTCGGGCTTCGAGGGTGACCGCGCGGCCGACTCCCTCGGCGGCGCCGCCCGGGCGTACGTCGACCGTGTCCGTGGCGGTGATCTCGGTGCGCTGCCGGCGGTCCTCGGCATCCTGGTCCTCGGCCTGTTCTTCACCGTGCTCCGGCCCGAGACCTTCCTGACCCCGCGCAACATGGCCAACCTCGCCGACCAGGCCGCGCCGATCATCATCCTGGCGATGGGGCTGGTGTTCGTCCTCCTGCTCGGGGAGATCGACCTGTCGGCGGGCGTCGTCAGCGGCGTCTGCGCAGCCGTCATGGCCAAGCTGCTCGCCGACGTCGGTTCGCCCTGGTACGTGGCCGTGGCGGCGGCGATCGTCACCGGCGTCCTCATCGGCCTGTTCACCGGCAGCCTCGTGGGGCTGATCGGGATCCCCTCGTTCGTCGTGACCCTGGCGCTCTTCCTCGGCTGGCAGGGGTTCACGCTCCGGCTGATCGGCGAGGGCGGCACCGTGCCCGTGCGCGACCCGGTGATCTCGGCGATCAGCGACAAGAACGTGCCGGTGGTCCTCGGCTGGATCCTGGCGATCGTGGTGATCGCGATCTACGCCGCACTGCAGCTGAACCGGTGGCGCGTCCAGCGGGCCAAGAACCTGGCCTCGCAGCCGCTCGCCGTGGTGCTGGTCCGCATCGGCGTGATCGCCCTCGTCGTCGTCCTCGTGACGGCGGTGCTCAGCGTCGACCGGGCCCCGGCCCCGGGCGTGGTGCTCGCAGGCATCCCGTACGCCATCCCGCTGGTCGTCATCCTGCTGCTGGTCCTCACCTTCCTCCTGGGACGGACCGGCTTCGGCCGGCACGTGTACGCGGTCGGGGGCAACGCCGAGGCGGCCCGACGGGCGGGCATCAGCGTCACGAGGATCAAGGTCACCGTCTTCGTGATCGGGTCGACCCTGGCCGCGGTCAGCGGCATCGTGGCGGCCGCCCGGCTCGGATCGGTCGCGCCGGGCTCCGGCGGCGGGAACACGCTGCTCTACGCGGTGGGCGCCGCGGTCATCGGTGGCACCAGCCTCTTCGGTGGCAGGGGCCGGGCCCGGGACGCCGTCCTGGGTGGCCTCGTGGTGGCCATCATCGCCAACGGGCTGGGGCTGCTCGGCACGGAGGCGTACCTCAACTTCATCATCACCGGTGGAGTCCTGCTGCTCGCGGCCAGCGTCGACGCACTCGCCCGGCGGAGGGCGGCGGCGACCGGTCACTGAAAGGACCCCGCGTCCCCCCAGCCCTCGCAGGCTCGGGCCGGGCCCCTGACGCGGGGCCAGGCTCCTGCCGCCCGCCGTGTCACCGGCCGGCGGGCGGCAGGACGACCGTCTGCTCGTCCCCGTCGTCGAAGCGGAGGAGCACGGTCAACTCCTCGTCGGCGGAAATGCCGCGTGGCAGGTCGACGACGGCCGACGACACGGCCATGTCGGCCGTGCACGGGTCGCGGTCGGGGAACCTCGCCTCGATCCGCACGCGGAGCTCCTGCTCGCCGACCACCTCGACGTCCGACGGGCCCCGTGGGGCAGCTCGAGCTGCCGTAGGTGGTGACGGAGAGCTGCTCTCCGTCACCCGCCCAGGACACCGGTGGCGGCGGGGGCTGCACCTCGTAGGTCTGCCCGGGGGAGACGCTGTGCGTCTGCGCCGGGGCTTCCTCCCGGGGCAGGCCGCAGCCGCCGAGCACGACGGCGGCGAGCAGCCCGGCCGCCGTGCGGCCGAGGTCAGTCACCGAAGTCCACCGCGTTGCCGAGCAGGTCGACCCGGCCGAGGGTCACGCCGCCCGCGGTGACCGC
>DASQTE010000403.1:0-6849 GCA_035642035.1 Blastococcus sp. | reverse complement strand
GAGCCGGCCGAGTCGACCCTGGACGTGCCCGGGGACGACGGCGTCGACCTGGCCGCGCTCATGCGGGAGCGGCTGCTGCAGCTGATGCTCGACGGCGACCCGGAGGCGCTGCGCCGTTTCGCGCGCGAGGCCGTGGAGATGCTCGGGCGCGGGCAGCCCTCGCCGTCGGGGCAGTCCTACTTCAGCTACCGGGTGCTGCGGGCGCTGTCGCCGGACACCCTGGTCGCCCAGCTGCTGGCGGGGCTGCTCGCCGAGGGTGACCGCGGGGGGCTGGCGGAGCAGGTGGCCCGGCAGACGATCCGCGAGCGGCTGACCGCGCTGCGGGCGGCGATCGAGTCGGAGGTGCGCCGGAGGACGGCGGCGGAGAAGGGCCGGGACAAGATCGCGAAGAACGCCGTCCGCCCGCTAGCCGACCAGGTCGACTTCCTCCGGGCCCAGTCCGGCGACCTCGCCGAGCTGCGGCGGGCGGTCGCGCCGCTCGCGCGCCGGCTGGCGGTCCGGCTCTCCGCCCGCCGCCGGATGGGCCGCGAGGGACGGCTGGACTTCCGCAAGACGGTGCGGGCGTCGCTGGGCACCGGCGGGGTGCCCGTGGTCACCCACCACCGGCCGCGGAAGGTGCACAAGCCGGAGCTCGTCGTGCTCTGCGACGTCAGCGGCTCGGTGGCCGGGTTCAGCCACTTCACGCTGATGCTCACCCAGGCGCTGCGCGAGCACTTCACCGGCGTGCGCGCCTTCGCCTTCGTCGACACCACCGACGAGGTGACCCGCTTCTTCCGGCCCGGCGCCGACGTGGTGGACGCCGTCCAGCGGATCGGGCGGGAGGCCGACGTCGTGGGCTTCGACGGGCACAGCGACTACGGCACCGCCCTCGAGGTCTTCGCCGACCGCTACGCCTCGGCCGTGGGGCCGAAGACCTCGCTGCTCGTCCTCGGGGACGGGCGGACCAACTACCGGCAGCCGGGGCTGCCGGTGCTCGCCGACCTGGTCCGCCGCTCGCGGTCCGCGCACTGGCTGAACCCCGAGCCGCGGCGGCAGTGGGGCAGCGGGGACTCGGCCGCGCACCGGTACGGCGAGGTCATCGACATGGTCGAGTGCCGCAACGCCGCCCAGCTGGCCGAGTTCGTCACCACCCTCTGAGGCGCCGCCGGGGGTCCTCGGCCACCCTGCCTCCGGTCGACATGTCGCCGAGTCGACGTGTCTGTTCGACGACGCGGGCCCTCGCGGACGGGTCTTGCGAGGACCTCGGTGCCGACCGCCACAAGGCGACACGCCGGAGGGCCGTAACCCTTCGGGTCGTCGCGCGTTGGGCAGCGCGGTGCGGGGACAACCGACCCGCGCCGCACCATCCGGACTGCGACCGGCTGCACGGGGGAGCCGGTCGCGGCGGCTCCGGGGCCCCTTCTCCCAGTGAGGTCCCGGAGCCGCCGGCCAAGGCTGGTCCGCCGGGGCCGCACCCGGTGGTCCCGGATAGGCTCGTGCGGTGGCAGGTGGCCGGATCGGGATCATGGGTGGGACGTTCGACCCCATCCACCACGGCCACCTCGTCGCCGCCAGCGAGGTCGCCGGCCTGTTCGGCCTCGACGAGGTCATCTTCGTGCCGACCGGTCAGCCGTGGCAGAAGAGCGATCGCGAGGTCAGCCCCCCCGAGGACCGCTACCTCATGACGGTTATCGCCACGGCGTCCAACCCGAGGTTCTCCGTGAGCCGGGTGGACATCGACCGGGGCGGCCCGACCTACACGATCGACACCCTGACCGACCTGCACCGCCAGCGGCCCGATGCCGAGCTGTTCTTCATCACCGGCGCCGACGCCCTCTCGCAGATCGTCAGCTGGCGGGACAACCAGCGGCTCTTCGAGTTGGCCCACTTCATCGGCGTGACCAGGCCCGGGTTCCACCTGGCCGACGCTCATCTGCCCGAGGGCGGGGTCAGCCTCGTCGAGGTGCCCGCACTCGCCATCAGCTCGACCGACTGCCGCGGCCGGGTCGGCCGCGGGATGCCGGTCTGGTATCTGGTCCCCGACGGCGTGGTCCAGTACATCGAGAAGCGGAACCTGTACCGCGAGGGCCCGCGCCGGGCCGTCGTCGACGGCGCCCGCCCCCCTGCCGCCCAGCCCCCGACCGACTCCCTCCAGGAGGTACCCCGATGACCGCCTCGGCCGAGGCGCGGGACACCGCGCTGCTCGCCGCTCAGGCGGCCGCGGACAAGCTCGCCACCGACGTCTCCATCGTCGACGTGAGCGACCGGCTCGCCATCACCGACGCCTTCGTGCTGGCCTCGGCGCCCAACGAGCGCCAGGTCCAGTCGATCGTCGACGAGGTGGAGGAGCGGCTCCGCGAGCACGGGATCAAGCCCGTCCGGCGTGAGGGGGTCGCGGAGTCCCGGTGGGTGCTGCTCGACTTCGTCGACGTCGTCGTGCACGTTCAGCACGCCGAGGAGCGGGCGTACTACGCCCTCGAGCGGCTCTGGAAGGACTGCCCGACCATCCCCTTCTCCGACAGTGCCCGCCCCGCTGCCTCGGAGGCCGACGCCGGTGCCGCGGCCGGCCCGGGCGACGGCGTCGCGCCGGCGGACGAGGAGACGGCCGGCCGGTGACCGCCGGAGCCCTCCCCGCGCTGCCCGTCCCACGGCTCGTGCTCTGGCGGCACGGCCGCACCGAGTGGAACGCCGAGGGTCGCTTCCAGGGCCAGCTCGACCCGTCGCTGGACGACACCGGCCGTCGCCAGGCGGCCGCGGCCGCGCCGTACGTCGCCGACGGTCTGCTCCCGGAGGACACCGTGGTGGTGTCCAGCGACCTCGCCCGGGCCGCCGCGACGGCCCGGGCGCTGGCGGGCCTGCTGGGGGTGCAGGTGCGCCTGGACGAGCGGCTCCGTGAGCACGGCATGGGCTCGTGGGAGGGGCTGACCCGCGCCGAGGTCGCGGATCAGTTCCCCGAGCAGTACGCCGACTGGACGGCGGGCCGACCCGTTCGGGGGCGGGGTGGCGAGGACCCCGCGGCTGTCGGCGAGCGCGCCGTCGCAGCCCTCGTGGATCTGCCTCCTGCCGCGGTCGCCGTGGTCGTGACCCACGGCGGGACCTCTGGACGGCTGATCGAGCGCCTGCTCGACCTGGGGTCCGACCACCGCCGTGTCTTCGGACCGCTGGGCAACTGCGCGTGGAGCGAGCTGGTCCTCCAGGGCGACCGCTGGCGGCTGCTGCGGCACAACGTCGCGGTGCAGCGCCAACCCGGCGGGCGCGTCGAGGGGATCGGGCCGGTGCCCCCGGCCGATGCCTCGGCGACCCCGGACGGTGGCGCCCCTCCGCCCCCGGGCGACGCCGACGCCGTCTGACGACCCGTCGCAGGGCCCTCTGCCTGCGCGCTCCCGCCGATCTCCCGCACGGTCGGGCTAGCCTCGCCGGGTGTCCGTCGCCGTAGTCACCGATTCGACGGCCTATCTTCCCGACGAGCTGACCGAGGGCTACGGCATCCACGTCGTGCCGCTCTACGTCGTGCTCGCCGGCCGCTCGGGCCGCGAGGGCTGGGACGTCGGGCCGGACGAGGTGGCTCGCGCGCTCGCGGTGCGGGGGCAGACCGTCTCGACGTCCCGCCCGACGCCGGGTGACTTCGTCGCCGCCTACCGCCGGGCCCTGGACGAGGGCGCCGAGCGCCTGGTCTCCATCCACCTCTCGTCCGAGCTGTCGGGCACCTGGGACGCCGCCCGGCTCGCCGCGTCGCAGGTGGGCGAGCACATCGTCACGGTCGTCGACTCGCGGTCGGCGGCCATGGGTGCCGGCTTCGCCGTGCTCGCCGCTGCGCGGTCCGCCGCCGCCGGCGCGGACGCCGCCACGGTCACACGTACGGCGCAGGAGATCGCGGACGCGACGCGGACGTTCTTCGTGGTCGACACCCTCGAGCACCTGCGCCGGGGCGGGCGGATCGGCTCCGCGGCCGCCGTCCTGGGGTCGGCCCTGGCGGTCAAGCCCGTCCTGCACGTCCGGGACGGGCGGGTCGTCCCGCTCGAGAAGGTCCGGACCTCCGCCCGGGCGCTGAACCGCCTGGTCCAGCGCGCGGTCGAGGCCGCCGGGCAGGGACCGGTCTCGGTCGCCGTCCACCACCTCGCCGCGGCGGAGAAGGCCGAGCGGCTGGCGGCGGACATCCGTGACCGCCTGCCCCAGCTGCGCGAGCTGCACGTGAGCGAGCTCGGTGCCGCGATCGGGGCGCACGTCGGCCCCGGGGCGGTGGGCATCGTGGTGGCCCCGTTCTGGCAGGAGCCGGACGAGGACCCGTTCCAGCCGACGGAGGACTGAGCGCAACTCGCGGGGCGGCATGCGCGGCAGACTGCCTGCCGACTCCGTCGGGACACCGCCGGTCGTCCACAACCGCCGGCTGCGTCCACAGATCGCGCGGCAACGCCCGCGGCCGCGGCCGCGCTCCCTAGCGTCGCGCCGGTGCCCCTCCCTTCCCGCCGCAGCGACGACGCCGACGTCATCCGCGCGCGGCTGCGGCGTCTGCTCGACGAGCGCGACCGGCACGGCGGCTGGGTGCCGGAGGAGGTCGACGAGGACCCGGGGCCACCCGTCCAGGACGCCTCCTGGCACGAGAACGATCAGATCCCCGCGCTGAGCGAGGCGGATACGGACAGCGCGGAACTGCCCGCCGGTATCGGTCGCCACCGGGCGCCGGGCTCGGAGGCCCGATGGGACCCCGGCCGGTTCGGCGCCCGGGCGCTGTGCGTCGCCGCCCTGGTGGCCGGGCTCCTGTTGGCCGGGTGGACGTGGCTCGACCGTCCGCGCGTGGAACGGGTGGACGGCGCTCCTCCTGCCGCGAGCGCCTCGTCCACGCCACCGATGGGCGAGGTCGCCGAGACGACGGAGACCGTCGTGGTCTCGGTCGTCGGGCAGGTCGTCCGCCCGGGGCTGGTGACGCTCCCGTCGGGAGCCCGGGTCGCCGACGCGATCGCGGCGGCCGGGGGGCTGCTGCCCGCGGCCGACCCGGCCTCGGTGAACCTCGCGGCGGAGGTGGCCGACGGGGAACAGCTGGCCGTAGGTGTGCCGGCCGCCGCGGCACCCGGGGGCCCGGTGGCGGCCGGGGCGCCGGCCGGGAGCGGGGGAGGCCTGGTCGACCTCAACACCGCCGGTGTCGCCGAGCTCGATGCGCTGCCGGGCATCGGCCCGGTGCTCGCCCAGCGGATCGTGGACCACCGCAGCCAGCAGGGGTCGTTCCGGAGCGTCGAGGAGCTCGACGACGTCCCCGGCATCGGCCCGACCATAGCGGCGGAGCTGGCCGAGCTGGTGACCGTGTGAGCACCGGGACCGCGCCCCGCTGGCGGTGGCTGGATCTGCGGCTCGTGCCCGCGGCGGCCGGGGTGTGGGCGACGACCCTGGCGGCACCGCTCGGCACGCCGGCGACGCTGGCGTGGCTCTGCGCGTCGGCATGCGTGACAGGCGTGCTGCTCGGCCGCCGTCGCGGTCCGGCGGCCGCCGTCCTCCTCACCCTCGTGGCCGGCGTCTCGGTCGCCTCGGCCACCGCGGCGGTCCGGGGCGCGGCCCGGGATGCGTCACCGCTGCGGGCGGTCGCCGAGGACGGGCGGACCGCCTCTGTCGTGCTCGAGCTCGACGGGGACCCGCACGTGCTCGGCGGCGCCGGAGCACCGCGGATGGTGGCCGACGCGACCGTCGTCCGGCTGGAGGCCGGGGACACGACATACCGCCTCGGGGCCGAGGTGGTCCTTTTCGGGCCGGCGGACGAATGGCGCGACCTGCTACCGGGCCAGCGCGCACGCGTGCGGGTTGGCGTCTCGCCGCCCGAGGCAGGGGACCCTGTGGTCGCGGTGCTCTCCGCCCGCGGACCGCCGGCGCTCGTCGGTGGTCCGGGGCGCCTGCAGCAGACCGCCGGCAGCCTGCGGGAGGCGCTCGCCACGTCCGCGCGGCGAGTGCTCGAACCCGTGGCGGCCGGCCTGCTGCCGGGGCTGGTCGTCGGGGACACGCGCGCCATGGACCCGGTGCTCGAGGACGACTTCCGGCGGGCGGGGCTGGCGCACCTCACCGCTGTGTCGGGGGCGAACGTCGCCATCGTCCTCGCCGGTGTGCTGCGACCCCTCCGCCGACGCGCGGTGGACCGTCGGGTGCAGGCCGTGGTGGCCGGGCTGGCCCTCGTCGGCTTCGTCGTGCTGGCCCGGCCGAGCCCGAGCGTCGTCCGCGCCGCCGCCATGGGCGCGGTCACCCTGCTGGCCCTGGCCTCCGGGCGTCCGCGGGCGGCCGTCCCGGCACTGAGCGGCGCGGTGTGCGTGCTCCTCCTGCTCGACCCGGGACTGGCGAGGGATCCCGGCTTCGCCCTCTCCGTCGCGGCCACCGCCGGCATCGTGCTGCTCGCGCCGGGCTGGTCCCGCCGCCTCCGCGCGCGCGGCTGCTGGCCGGTGCTCGCGGACGCCGTCGCGGTCAGCGCGGCGGCTGGCACGGTCACCGCGCCCCTCGTCGCGGGCCTCTCGGGGACGGTCAGCCTGGTGTCGCTGCCGGCCAACCTGCTGGCCGCCCCGGCGGTTCCGGCAGCGACCGTGCTCGGGCTGCTGGCGGCCGTCGTCGGCGTGCCCGTGCCGTTCGCGGCGGATGCGCTGATCTGGGTCGCCGGCTGGCCGACGCGGTGGCTGGTCGTCGTCGCCCGCCGCGCCGCAGAGGTGCCTGACGGAGCCGCGGGCTGGCCCGCCGGCACCACGGGCGCGGTGCTGCTGACCGTCCTCCTGCTGGGCCTGGGCTGGGTGCTGTGGCGCTTCCCGCGGCTGCGCCCCCTGGCCGTCGCCGTGCTCCTGGGCCTCGTCCTCATCGGGTGGCCGGTGCGGCAGGCGGTCCGTGGCTGGCCGCCCGCCGGCACCG
>DASQTE010000402.1:0-4565 GCA_035642035.1 Blastococcus sp. | reverse complement strand
CGCCCGCCGGGTCAGCACCGACCGGTCCTCGGAACCGCCGACGCCCATGAGGTAGTAGTACTCGATCGGTCGACGGCCCACCGGCACCGGACCGGAAGGGGGATAGCGTCCGGTGCGACGAGGGAGGCGCCATGGCGATCGACGACGGCGTCCGCGCCATCGAGGACGGCGTGCAGACGGACTTCACGGCGCGGATGGACTACGGCGGCTACCTGTCGCTGGACACCCTGCTCGCCGCGCAGCGACCGATCAGCGACCACCACGACGAGCCGCTGTTCATCATCCAGCACCAGACGACCGAGCTGTGGCTGAAGCTCGCGCTGCACGAGCTGCGCGCCGTCCGGACCTACCTGGACACCGACGACGTGCGCCGCGCCCGCAAGGGGCTGTCCCGGGTCAAGCACGTGTTCCGGACCATCACCGACCAGTGGTCGGTGCTCGCGACGCTGACGCCGAGCGAGTACACCGAGTTCCGGGGCGTGCTCGGCAACGCGTCCGGCTTCCAGTCCTACCAGTACCGCGCCGTCGAGTTCATCCTCGGCAACAAGAACGAGCGCATGCTGAAAGTGTTCGAGTCCCGGCCGGAGGCCCACGACATGCTGGCGGAGCTGCTCGACTCCCCCACCGTCTACGACTCGTTCCTCTCCTTCCTGGCGCGCGGCGGCCACGAGATCCCCCGGCACGTGCTGGACCGCGACGTGCGGAGGGCGTGGGTGGAGGACGCGTCGCTGCTCCCGGTCTACAAGGCGATCTACGAGGACACGACGACGCACTGGGCCGAGTACGCCACCTGCGAGGACCTCGTCGACCTCGAGGACGCCGTCCAGCTGTGGCGCTTCCGGCACCTGCGCACCGTCCAGCGGACCATCGGCTTCAAGACCGGGACCGGCGGCAGCTCCGGCGTCGACTTCCTCAAGCGGGCGCTGGACCTGACCTTCTTCCCGGAGCTCTACACGGTGCGGACGTGGATCGGTGCCTGACGACGACGTCCGGCTCCCCGAGGAGTTCGTGCAGCTCGCCGCCGAGCTGGACGAGCGGGACCCGCTGGCCGCCTTCCGGTCGGAGTTCGTGCTGCCGGACGGCGTGCTGGCCTACCTGGACGGCAATTCGCTCGGCCGCCCGCTGCGGGTCACCGGCGAGCGCCTGGCCCGGTTCGTCGACGAGGAGTGGGGCGAGCGGCTGATCCGCGCCTGGGACGAGCGGTGGCTCGACCGCCCCACGGCCGTGGGCGACCTCGTCGGCCGCGTGGTGCTCGGCGCCGCGCCCGGGCAGACCGTGGTCGGCGACTCGACCACCGTCCTGCTCTACAAGCTCATCCGGGCGGCCGTGGACGCAGCCCCGGACCGGTCCGAGATCATCGCGGACACCGAGAACTTCCCGACCGACCGGTTCATCCTGGCCGGGATCGCGGCGGAGACCGGCCGGACCGTCCGCTGGATCGAGCCGGACCCGGCGACGGGCGTCCAGCCGGCCGAGGTCGAGGCCCTGCTGGGCGACCGGACGGCGCTGGTCGTGCTGAGCCACGTCGCCTACAAGTCGGCCTACGTCGCCGACCTGCCGGGGATCACCGCCGCCGCCCACCACGTCGGCGCGCTCGTGCTGTGGGACCTCTGCCACTCCGCCGGCGTGGTCGAGGTGGGTCTGGACGCGGCCGACGTGGACCTCGCCGTGGGGTGCAGCTACAAGTTCCTGAACGGCGGGCCTGGCGCACCGGCGTACGGCTACGTCGCCCGCCGGCTCCAGGACCGGCTGACGCAGCCGATCACGGGCTGGATGGGGCACGCCGAGCCGTTCGCCATGGGCCCCGACTACGTCCCGGCTGCCGGCATCCGGCGGTTCATGAGCGGCACTCCCCCGGTCCTGTCGATGATCCCCATCGGGGACATGCTGGCGCTGATCGACCGGGCCGGCATGCCCGCGGTCCGGGAGAAGTCCGTCCGGCTCACCGAGTTCGCCGTCGACGTCGCCGACAAGGTGCTCGCCCCCCTCGGGGTCGTCGTGGCCTCCCCGCGGGACGCGGGACGCCGGGGCGGGCACGTCACGCTCGAGCACGACGCGATGCGGACCGTCGTGGAGGAGCTGTGGCGCCGGGGTGTCATCCCGGACTTTCGGCCCGCCCGCGGCCTGCGGGTCGGCCTCTCGCCGCTGAGCACCAGCTTCACCGAGCTGGCGGTCGCGCTCGCCCACGTCCAGCAGATCCTCGCCCGGGCATGACATCGACGGCCCCGACGACCGCTGCCGGCTTCATCAGCGCGCTCCGCGAGGCCCGCGCCCCCGCCGAGCTCCCCAGGATCCGGCAGCGGCTGGCACCCGGCGACGACGCGATCGGCATGCGCATGCGGGACGTGTTCGAGACGTCGAGGTCCGCGATGTCCATGCCGCTGGACGAGGTGGACGAGCTCTTCGCCAGCCCGCTGTACGAGGCCCGCCTGGGAGCGCTGTGCATCCTCGACTTCCGGGCCAGGTCACGGCGCACCCAGGAGTCGGAGCGGGCCCGCCTGTACGAGCTCTACCTGGGTCACCACGACCGCATCACGACGTGGGACATGGTCGACCGCGCCGCTCCCAGCGTCGTCGGCGGCCATCTGCTCGACCGCACCTGCGAGGTCCTGCACGAACTGGCCGCTGCCGAGGACCCCCTGAGGCGGCGCACCGCCATCACCGCCCCGCTGGCCTTCGTCCGCTGGGGCGACGACGCCCACCTCGCCGAGGTGTTCCCGCTCGCCGCGGTGCTCGCCGGTGATCGCGACCCGCTGGTGCACAAGGCGGTGGGCATCGCGCTCAAGCACGCCGGGGCGCGCGATCCCCGAGCGGTGTCGGAGTTCCTGGACACCTACGCCGGGGTGCTCCCCCGTGCTGCGCTGCGCTCCGCGGCGGAGAAGCTCGACCCGCGCGACCGTGCACGCCACCTGGGCGCCGCTGCGGCTCGCGGGAACTGGTAGCGCCCCTGGATAGCGTCCGCCCATGCGACTGAAGCCAGGCCGTCCGGACATCGACTCCCACGCCGACCGGTTCGACGTCGCCCCGGCCACCGACCGGTTCGGTGTC
This sequence comes from Blastococcus sp., assembly GCA_035642035.1. GTDB lineage: Bacteria > Actinomycetota > Actinomycetes > Mycobacteriales > Geodermatophilaceae > Blastococcus_B. The sequence goes on along the minus strand of DASQTE010000402.1, from coordinate 1,517 downwards.
ACCTTCCTCGGCGTCTCCAGCCTGCTGTTCGACGACGGCGAGCACGCGGTCATGACCGACGGCTTCTTCTCCCGCCCCTCGCTGGCACGCGTCGGCCTGGGCACGGTGGCGCCCGACCGCACCCGCATCGACGCTGCGCTCGCCCGGTTGGGCCTCGACAGGGACTCGCGGCTGCGGGCCGTCCTCCCCGTGCACACGCACTTCGACCACGCCATGGACTCGGCCGTCGTCGCGGGGCGGACGGGCGCCGTGCTCGTCGGCGGCCGGTCCGCGGCCAACGTGGGTGCCGGCGCAGGGCTTCCGCCCGAGCGGATCCAGGTCCTGGCGCCGGGCCGGCCGATGGCGTTCGGGTCCTTCGACGTGACCGCGGTCCCGTCGGCCCACTGCCCCCCGGACCGCTATCCCGGGGAGATCACCGAGCCGCTGGTCCCGCCGGTTGGGGCCGCGGCCTACCGCTGCGGCGAGGCGTGGTCCCTGCTGGTCGGGCACGCCAGCGGCCGCACCGCGCTCGTCCAGGGCAGCGCCGGCTTCGTCGCCGGCGGGCTCGACGACCGGCGCGCCGACGTCGCCTACCTGGGCGTCGGCCAGCTCGGCGTGCTCGAGGAGCGGTACATCCGGGACTACTGGCGGCACACGGTCGAGGCGGTGGGCGCGCGGGAGGTCGTGCTCGTGCACTGGGACGACTTCTTCCGCCCGCTCGACCGGCCCCTGCGCGCCCTGCCGTGTGGCAGCGCGAGGACCCCTGGGACGCGCTGCCCTGAGCGGACAGGAGCGGGTGCCGGCCCACCTGAGGTCAGCGGCCCAGGCGCTCGCGGTACCTGGCCGCCCGCCTGGCGGCGGCGGCGCGCTTGCGCTCGCTCTCCTTCTGCTGGCGCACCAGGCCCGCCCGGTCCCGGTACCGGGTGGCCGTCCCTACCGGGTAGCCGGCCTTCACCACGCGGTTCTCCACGGCCTCGGGCATGTAGGCCGAGGAGTAGAACAGCGCCAGCGCCAGACCGCCGCCGGCGCAGGCGAGGCGCAGCCCCCAGCCCGCAGGGAGGAACGCGAGCAGCAGCGCGATCGGGACGGCGAGCTGCACGAACATGCGGAGGATGTGGCGGAGCCACCACGTGCGGGTCGTGGTGTCGAACAGGACCCAGCCGCGGTGGCGCGCGGGGAGCCCGCCGCCGAACGCGTACCAGATCCACCGGTGCGGAGCGGGCCGGACGATCGGGTCCGGCAACCGGTCGCGCACGTCGGCGTCTGCCATGAGGGCCACCTGTTCCTGCTCGACGAGGCTCACACACCCAGTGTCCACCCGATGCTGGGTGCACAAAAGGTTGGGGCACCAACTGTCCGCGGAGTCACACCGCAGCGCGCCGCGCGGTCAGGCGACCTCGGGGGCCGGCTCGCCGTCGGCAAGGGCGGCAGCGCCCGACAGCGCGTGCTGGGACGCCGCGATGACCCCGCTCAGCGCGGCGTGCAGCGACACGAGTTCCTCGATCGGCATGCCCAGGCGCTCGACGATGCCGGCGGGG
>DASQTE010000401.1:0-5009 GCA_035642035.1 Blastococcus sp. | reverse complement strand
CCGCCGATGTCGTTCCCGGGGATGACCGGGGGGACACCGGCCCTCAGCGGGACGACGAATCCAGCGGCAGCGGATCGGCCGGCCGGTTCCGCCGCGGCCGGCGGGACAGGACCGCGAAGAAGGGCTCGCTGCTGCGCGAGCTGCCCGTCCTCCTGCTCATCGCGTTCGTGCTCGCCGTCGTCGTCAAGACCTTCTTCGTGCAGGCGTTCTTCATCCCGTCCGGGTCGATGGAGCAGACGCTGCACGGCTGCACGGGATGCACCGGTGACCGCGTCCTGGTGAACAAGGTGCCCTACTGGTTCGGTGAACCCGAGCCGGGCGACATCGTCGTCTTCAAGGGGCCCGACACCTGGACGCCCGAGGTCTCCGTCGCCCAGCCGACCAACTGGTTCTCCGGCGGGATGCTCTGGCTGGGCCGCACCGTCGGCGTGGCGCCGCCGGGCGAGGACGACTTCGTCAAGCGCGTGATCGGCGTCGAGGGTCAAGAGGTGCAGTGCTGCGACGCCGAGGGCCGGGTGACCGTCGACGGCGAACCCCTCGACGAGCCCTACATCTTCGAGAACACCCCGATGGAGAGCCGCGCGTTCGGGCCGGTGATCGTCCCGGAGGGGCGTCTCTGGGTGATGGGCGACCACCGCTCGGCGTCGGCCGACTCCCGGTCGCACGTGGGTGACCGCTACGGCGGCACGATCGGTGTGGACGACGTCATCGGCAAGGCCGCGGTGATCGTCTGGCCGGTCAGCCGGTTCGGGCTGCTCGGCTCGCCGGACATCCAGGGCACCGAGGCGGCCGCCGTCGACCAGTCCGGCGTCGACGCCTCGCAGGTGACGGCGTCCACGGCGGCACCCTGGGCGATCGGGCTGAGCGCCGCGCTGCCGATCACGGCCTGGCTGCGGCGCCGGCGCCTCTCCGACGACTGAGCAGCGCTCGTCCTGCCGCTGACCGGCGCGGCCGTCGCCGCATGCCCTGCGGGCTCCCTTTCCCGCGTTGCGCGGGTGATGGCGACAACGCCATTGCGCCGTCTCGGATACCAATCGAGAAATTGTCGAGAAAGTATTCAAGCAACCGTTTCACCCTTCCGATGGAGACATTGCAAGTTCCCGGAGTCGAAACGGAGTCAGTTGTGTCTGCACCTATGGCGAGCAATGCGCGTGGGGTCACCCGCGTGCTCCTCCTCGCCGACGCGCCCGTCCTGCGTCGCGGGCTGGTCAGCATGATCAACGAGACGGCCGGCATGCAGTCGGTGGGTACGCCCGGCGAACTGCGTCGCGCCCTCACGCTGGTCGAGTCGGCCCGCCCCGATGCGGTCGTCGTCGAGCTCGGCTCCGGCCGCGCGGCGACCCTCAACGCCTGCCGCGACCTGCGGCGCCGCTTCCCCCGCGTGGCGATCGTCGCCCTCGCCACCTCCGAGGACCCCTCGGTCGTGAACGAGGCGCTCGCCGCCGGTGTCCGCGGTTACCTGATGATCAACACCTCGCCGACCCTGCTCGGCTGGGCCATCCTGGCCGCCCGCGCCGGCCGGACCGTCGTCGACCCGCAGATCCGCCGGGTCGAGCCGTCCGCCGTGCCGGCCGCGAAGCCCTTCGCGCCGGAGGTGCCGCTGACCCGGCGCGAGTCCGACGTGCTGGACGAGCTGCTGCTGGGTCAGTCCAACCGGCAGATCGGGCGGAACCTCTTCATCAGCGAGGACACCGTCAAGTCCCACGTCAAGGCCATCCTGCGCAAGCTGGGTGCCCGCGACCGGGCGCACGCGGTCTCGCTGGTGCTGTCCAACCGCCAGCCCGGGTGCACCTGTGGCGCCCACGGCCTGGGTGCCGTCCCGACGTCCGACGCCGACCTCGCCGGCTCCGACATGGGGCTCGCCGAGATCTGATCCCGGCGCCTTCTCGCAGCAGTTCGGGCCGACTCCCTCGGGGGTCGGCCCGTTCTGCCGTTCCGGGCGGTGTCGGTGGCCGGAGCGTCGCCGGACCGTCGTAGTGTCGGACGGCGATGGCAGCGCGAACCACCCACCCCGTCCCGAGCCCGGCCGTGCGGTCCCGGCGCACGATCGCCGACGACGACCGTCCCGACTCGCTCTGGGACATGGAGCGGTCGCTGCGGCGCCGCGGGTTCGAGGTGATCGCCGGCGCGGACGAGGCCGGCCGCGGCGCGTGCGCGGGTCCGCTCGTGGCCGCCGCCTGCGTGCTCCCGTCCGGACGCCGCGGCCGCGTGCCCGGGCTGGCGGACTCCAAGCTCCTGACCGCGGCGGCCCGCGAGCGGGTGTACGACGAGGTCGTCGCCCGGGCGCAGTCCTGGTCGGTCGTCGTCATCCCGGTCGGGGAGCTCGACGAGCGCGGCATGCACGTGACCAACATCGAGGCCCTGCGACGGGCGGTCACCGCCCTGGACCCGTCGCCGGACTACGTGCTGACCGACGGCTTCCCGGTGCCGGGGCTCACCCGGCCGGGGCTCGCCGTGTGGAAGGGCGACCGCGTCGCGGCGTGCGTCGCGGCGGCATCGGTGCTCGCGAAGGTCACCCGGGACCGGATGATGCTCGAGCTGCACGAGCAGTGGCCGGAGTACGACTTCGCCGGTCACAAGGGCTACATCACCGACGTCCACAGCGCAGCCCTCGAGCGGCACGGCCCCTGCCCCGAGCACCGCATGCGCTTCGTGAACGTGCGCAGCGCCCGCGACGCGTACGCCGCGCGGGGCCTCCAGGTAACCACCGAGGTCGGCATGGTCGATGATGGCTGCATGAGCCCAGTGCCCGGAGACGTTCGATGAGCACAGAGGACCTCGAGAAGTACGAGACCGAGATGGAGCTGCAGCTCTATCGCGAGTACCGGGACATCGTCCGCCAGTTCACCTACGTGGTGGAGACCGAGCGGCGGTTCTACCTGGCCAACTCGGTCGACCTGCAGGTCCGGGAGGCCGGTGGCGAGGTCTACTTCGAGCTGAAGCTGTCCGACGCGTGGGTGTGGGACATGTACCGGCCGGCGCGCTTCGTGCGCAACGTCCGGGTGCTGACGTTCAAGGACGTCAACGTCGAGGAGCTCGACAAGCCCGACCTCGAGCTGCCGGACAACCCGCGGCTGCCCTGAGCTCGTCCACAGCCCTCCTCGCTCTCCACAGATCGACGACGACACCTCCCTGACCTGCCCGGCCGGGCGATCGTCGGTGGGTGCCCACACGCAACGAGCTCGGATCCCACGGCGAGCGCATCGCCGCCGCCTACCTCGCGTCGGCCGGCCTCCGGCTGCTCGACCGCAACTGGCGCTGCCGGGAGGGCGAGCTCGACATCGTCGCGCGTGACGGCGACGCGCTCGTCTTCTGCGAGGTGAAGACCCGCCGCGGGGTCGGGTTCGGGCACCCGGTCGAGGCGGTCACCCCCGCGAAGCAGCGCCGGCTGCGCACGCTGGCGCACCGCTGGCTGGCCGCCCACGACGAGCACGCCCCCGAGCTCCGGTTCGACGTCGTCGGGGTGCTCGTCCGCTCCTCGCGCCCGGCGCTGGTCACGCACCTGCGGGCGGCCTTCCTGTGACGCTGGCCCGCACCTGGTCGGTGGGCCTGGCCGGGGTGCACGGCGCGATGGTCGAGGTCGAGGTGGACATGGCCAACGGGGTGCCGCACGTCGCCCTCGTCGGGCTCCCCGACGCGGTGGTCCGGCAGTCGGTGGACCGGGTGCGCGCCGCCGTCGCGAACGCCGGCGCCAGCTTCCCGCAGCGGCGGATCACGATCGGGCTCTCCCCGGCCTCGATGCCGAAGCAGGGGAGCGGGTTCGACCTCGCGCTGGCCGCGGCCGTCCTGGCGGCGTCGGGGACCGTGCCGCAGGAGTCGGTGGACCGGCTCGTGCTGCTCGGCGAGCTGGGCCTCGACGGATCGGTGCGGGCCATCCGCGGCGTGCTGCCCGCCGTGCTGGCCGCGGTCCGTGCCGGGCACGCGCAGGTCGTCGTCCCGGCGGCGAACGCGGACGAGGCCGCTCTGGTGGACGGCGCCGAGGTCCTGGCGGCGTCGACGCTCGGCCAGGTCCTCGGCCACCTCGCCGGACGCGAGCGCCTGACCGCCCACGTCCGCGGGCCGGTGCCGGAACCGCCACCTCCGCCCGACCTCGGCGACGTCGTGGGCCAGGCGGCGGGACGACGGGCCGTCGAGGTCGCGGCCGCCGGCGGTCACCACCTGTTCCTCGCCGGACCGCCCGGCGCCGGGAAGACGATGCTGGCCGAACGCCTGCCGGGCCTGCTCCCGCCGCTGGACGAGCAGGCGGCGCTGGAGGTGACGGCGATCCACTCGGTCGCCGGCACGCTCCCGACCGGGGCGCCGCTGGTGACGCGGCCGACCTTCGAGGCCCCGCACCACTCGGCGACCATGGCGGCGCTGATCGGTGGCGGCTCGGGGCAGATCCGGCCGGGCGCGGTCTGCCGGGCCCACCGCGGGGTGCTGTTCCTGGACGAGGCCCCCGAGTTCCCCCGGGCGGTGCTCGACACGTTGCGCCAGCCGCTCGAGCGCGGCCAGGTGACGATCCAGCGGGCCGCCGGGTCGGCGACGTTCCCGTGCCGCGCCCAGCTGGTGCTGGCCGCCAACCCGTGTCCGTGCGCGAGCGCCGCCGGCGACACCGCCTGCACCTGCAGCCCGCTGGAGCGACGGCGCTACCGGTCCCGCCTGTCCGGGCCGCTGCTCGACCGCATCGACCTCCGGGTCGACCTGCCACCGGTCACCCGGGCGGCCTGGCTCGACGGGCTCGACCGGCCCGAGACGACGGCGGAGGTCGCCCGGCGGGTCGCGGCCGCCCGGGCCACGGCGGTGGAGCGGCTGGCCGGGACGGGGCTCGCGGTGAACAGCCAGATCCCGGGGCGGCTGCTGCGCGAGCGCTGGACCGTGCCGCGTGCGTCGCTGCGGCTGGCCGAGCGGGCGCTGGAGCGGGGCGCGCTGTCGGTGCGCGGATTCGACCGCGTGCTGCGCGTCGCGTGGACGCTCGCGGACCTCGCCGGGCGGACGGTGCCGGGCTCCGACGAGGTGGCCGAGGCCCT
>DASQTE010000400.1:0-5238 GCA_035642035.1 Blastococcus sp. | reverse complement strand
CCCGCCGGCGCGGCCGCCGTCCCGCTCCAGGTCGCGCCCGGTCAGGACGAACCCGCGCTCGTCGCGGGCGACCGCACCGGCCAGCCACTCGGTGCGCGGTTCCGCACCGATGAGTACGAACAGCGCCGCCGCAGGGACCTCGCGGCGAGCGCCGGTCCCCCGGTCCAGCAGCGTCACCGAGCCCAGCCCCCCGACGCCCGCGCCGTCGACGACCTCGGTGCCCACCAGCACCTCGATGTTCTCGGTCTCCGCGATGACGGTGACGAGGTAGTCCGACATCGTCACGCCGAGGCCGGGGCCGCGCACGACCATCGTGACCGACCGGGCGTGCCGGGCCAGGTGCAGCGCCGCCTGGCCCGCGGAGTTGCCGGCCCCGATGACGAAGACGTCCTGGCCGGCGAGGGCGCGGGCCTCCGAGCCGGCCGCGCCGTAGAAGACGCCGCGGCCGACGTGCGCCTCGAGCGACGGCACCCCGAGCCGGCGCCAGGTCACCCCCGAGGCAAGGACGACGGCGCGCGCCTCGACCTCCGTGCCGTCCGCCGTCCGGACCACCCGGACGTCGCCGCGCGCGGAGATCCCGGTGACCGTCTGGGTCAGGACGAAGTCCGCGCCGAACAGCCAGGCCTGCTCGACCGCCCGGACGGCGAGCTCCTCCCCGCTGATGCCGCGCTGGAAGCCGAGGTAGTTGCGGATCAGCGAGCTGGTCCCGGCCTGGCCGCCCGGGATCTCGGGCTCGAGCACCATGGTCTCGAGCCCCTCCGACGAGGCGTAGACCGCCGCGGCCAGGCCGGCGGGGCCCGCGCCCACCACCACGACGTCGCACCCGGACGTCGTCGGCCGCGTCTTCATGCCCAGTGCCTCGACGAGGTCGGCGTCGGTCGGGTCGTCCAGCACGGCACCGGTGTAGGAGGCGATGACGGGCAGCCGGGAACCGTCCCGCCCCGCCGCGGCCAGCACGCGGCGCCCCTCCGGGCTGTCCGGCTCGTGGAAGCGGAACGGGATGGCGGCGCGGGCCAGCTTGTCCCGGATGTCGTGCGACCGGGCGGCCCGTGGCAGGCCGACGATCGTCAGCGGCACCACCGGGGCGTCCCGCGACGTGTCCCAGGCGGCCAGGAAGTCGCTGATCGCCGGGTAGAGGATCCGCTCGATCGGGACCCACGGGACGTAGAGGTGGTAGTCCACCTGGCCCAGGGCCATGGCGGCGACGACCGGGTGCACCGACGACCAGTTGCCGCGGTGCACCAGCAGCACCCGCTTCACGGCGGGATGGAGCTCTCGCCCTCGGGCGAACAGCTCCATCGGGGCGCTCCCCCGCACCCGTTCGTCGACGAGGAGCAGTGCCAGCGGGTCCCCGGCCGCGTCCAGCGCCCGGCCGGCCCCGGCGGACGGGGATCCCGCGACGGCGTAGTCGCGGCCGAAGCGGCGGTCGAGGTCGGCGACGAGGCCCTCGCGCAGCACCGCGTCGTCGGACACCACGAGGAAGCCGGGCCGCACCTGCCCGTGCCCTGACCCGGGAGCGGCGTCCTCCACGCGGCACCTCCTCGGCGATGCGCGCCGAGGCTAGTGCTCGCCGGGCCGTCCGCGGGGCGCCTCGTCGACAAGTCGACAGATCTCTCCAAACCGACGGCGCCGTTTCGCGCTGTTGTGCCGAAGCCAGACGGGCCGGGGATCCGTAACGTCACATTGAGCAGCCAGGTCGTACCGGTCCGTCACGGTCGGCCTGCACACCAGACGAGGAGCTTCCCGTGTCTTCCTTCTCCCGCCCGTTCCTGACCCTGCTCAGCGACGAGCATCCCGCCCAGTCCGAGCTGTCGGCGCCGTCGCCGTGGACGGTCCTCACATCGGAGGGCGACTGGCGCGAGGACGCGCTCTGCGCCGAGACCGACCCCGAGGCCTTCTTCCCCGAGAAGGGCGGCTCCACCCGCGAGGCCAAGCGGGTCTGCTCCGGGTGCTCGGTGCGCGCCGAGTGCCTGGAGTCGGCCCTGGAGAACGACGAGCGGTTCGGCATCTGGGGCGGGCTGTCCGAGCGCGAGCGGCGCCGGCTCCGCGTGCTGCGGCGGGACGCGATCAGCGCCTGACGCGCCGCGGTGTCAGCGTGGGACCAGCACCGACCACGCGTGCCGCCCCACGTGCCAGGTCCGCGACGTCACTCCTGACTCGAGCTCGCCGTCGGCGTTGAGGTCGACGGGCGGCCCCGTGAAGGTCACCTGACGTCCGCGCGTCACGAGGACGTCGTCGCGGTCGACATGCCTGCCGGTCAGCAGCGCCGCGGCGAAGGCCGCGCGGGCCACCGGGCCGGTGGCGGTGCACACCACCACCTCCGCCAGGCCGTCGTCGGGCAGTGCGTCCGGCGCCAGGGGCGTCCCACCACCGATCGTCCGTCCGGTGCACACGGCCAGCATCAGGACGTCGGTCCGCCCGTCGGCCGTCCAGCCCTCGGAGCCGTGCGCGGCGACCCGGCCGTCGACCTCCACCCGCAACGGCGAGCCGCTGCCGGTGACGCCCGCGATCGCGGCACCGAGGGGGAAGGCCGCCGTGCCGAGCCGGTCCTTGAAGCGGGCCGCCTCGGCACCGGCCTCGGCACCCACGCCGACGTGGACGGCGTTGACCACCACGCCGCCCCTCTCGTCGCGCACCAGGTCGAGGGGACGCGCAGCACCGGTCAGCACCACGTCCGCCGCCTCGGCGGCGTCCAGCGGCAGGCCCAGCGTGCGGGCGAGGTCGTTGCCCGTCCCGCGCGGGATGACGCCCAGGGGCTCCCGGGGGTCGAGCACGCCGGCCCGGTCGAGGGCCCGCACCGTCGCGTGCACCGACCCGTCGCCGCCGATGACGACGACCCGCCGCCCTTCGCGGGCGGTCACCGCCGCCAGCAGCTCGTCCTCGTCCGCGGTGGCGGCCACCCGCACATCGGCGCCCTCGCGCAGGGTCGTCAGCGCCGAGTCCACCGCGTCGTCGTCCGTGGTGCCCGCGTCCTGGTTCACCACGACCAGCAGTCGCTCCATGGCGCGACCCTGCCAGCTCAGTCCAGCCCGAGGCGGGCTCCGGCCGCGGCCCACGCCTCCTCGACGCCCGGAGCCGGCTGGTAGGTGCGCACGTCGCAGGTCGCCCGCAGCAGCGCCCGCAGCTCCGGCAACCCGCCGGGCACGGCACCGGCCGCCCGGGCCTGCACGAGGGCGTTGCCCAGAGCAGCGGCCTCGACCGGACCGGCCACCACGGGCAGGCCGCACGCGTCCGCGGTCAGCTGGCAGAGCAGCGTGTTCCGCGCTCCCCCGCCGACCAGGTGCACCACCTCGACGTCCCGGCCGGAGAGCTCGGCCGCACGGCGGACCGTGCGCCGGTAGGCCAGCGCCAGGCTGTCGAGGATGCAGCGCACCGTCTCGGCCTGGCTCGACGGCACGGCCTGCCCGGTCTCGGCGCACGCCTCCGCGATCCGGGCCGGCATGTCGCCCGGGGGCAGGAAGCGGTCGTCGTCCGGGTCGACGACGGCGGTGAAGGTCGGCACCCGGGCCGCGGCCGCGAGCAGCTCGGGCAGGTCCGCGGGCAGCCCCGCGGCGGCCCAGGTGCGCTGCGACTCCTGCAGCAGCCACAGGCCCATCACGTTGCGCAGGTAGCGCACGGTCCCGTCGACGCCGAGCTCGTTGGTGAAGCCGGCCGAGCGGCTCGCCTCGGTGAGCACCGGCTTCTCCAGCTCGACGCCGACCAGCGACCAGGTGCCGCACGAGACGTAGGCGAACCGGTCGGACGACGCGGGGACGCCGACGACCGCCGACGCCGTGTCGTGCGACCCGACCGCGGTCACCGGCACGGGGCCGGGCAGCCCGGTCTCGGCCAGGACGTCGGGCAGCAGCTCGCCGAGCCGCTCACCGGGCTCCCGGATCGGCGGGAACAGGGCCGGGGGCAGGCCCAGCCGCTCGACCAGCTCCCGGGACCAGTCCCGGGTCGTGACGTCGAGCAGCCCCGTCGTCGAGGCGTTGGTCAGCTCGGCGCCCACCGCCCCGGTGAGCCAGTACGCGAGCAGGTCCGGGACGAGCAGCAGCTGCCGGGCCGCCTGCAGCTGGGCCGTGCCGCGGCCGGCGGCCAGCTGGAAGACGGTGTTGAACGGCAGGTGCTGCAGCCCGGTGACCCGGTACAGCTCGTCGGCGGGGACGGCGGCGTGCACGCCGGGCACCGCGGTGGCGTGCCGGGCGTCCCGGTAGTGCACCGGATTGCCGAGCAGCGCCCCGTCGGCGTCCAGCAGCCCGAAGTCGACGGCCCAGCTGTCGATGCCCACGCCGTCGAGCCGGCCGCCGTCCCGGCCCGCGGCCCGGAGGCCGTCGAGCACGCCGGCGTAGAGACCGAGCACGTCCCAGTGCAGGGTGCCCGCCGTGCGCACCGGCCGGTTGGGGAACCGGTGCACCTCGCGCAGGTCCAACCGCTGCGGGCCGACCTCCGCGACCATCACCCGGCCGCTCGACGCCCCCAGGTCGACGGCCGCGAAGGTCCCGGTCACCGCAGGAACGCTGCTGCCACGCCCGAGTCGACCGGCACGTGCAGCCCGGTCGTCCGGGTGAGGTCGCCGCCGGTCAGCGCGAACACGGCATCGGCCACGTGGTCGGGCAGCACCTCGCGCTTGAGCAGGGTGCGCTGGGCGTAGAACTCGCCGAGCTTCTCCTCCTCGACCCCGTAGACGGCGGCCCGGCTGGCGCCCCAGCCCCCGGCGAAGATGCCGGAACCGCGGACGACGCCGTCGGGGTTGATGCCGTTGACGCGGATCTGGTGCGGGCCGAGCTCGGCGGCCAGCAGCCGGACCTGGTGCGCCTGGTCGGCCTTGGTCGCGCCGTAGGCGATGTTGTTCGGTCCGGCGAACAGCGAGTTCTTCGAGGAGATGTAGACGATGTCCCCGCCGAGGCCCTGCTCGATCATGATGCGGGCCGCCTCGCGGGAGACCAGGAAGCTGCCCTTCGCCATCACGTCGTGCTGCAGGTCCCAGTCCTGCTCAGTGGTCTCGAGCAGCGGCTTCGAGATCGACAGACCCGCGTTGTTCACGACGAGGTCGACGCCGCCGAAGGCCAGGTTCGCCTCGCGGAACGCCGCGGCCACGGCCTCGGCGTCGCTCACGTCGGCCGTCGACGCGGCGTGCCTGGCGTTCGGCGGGATCGACCTGGTGGTCAACAACGCCGGTCTGTCGATCTCCAAGCCGCTGCTGGAGACCACCGCCCGGGACTGGGACCTCCAGCACGACGTGATGGCGCGCGGGTC